>JAZBPF010000231.1:0-2182 GCA_036351515.1 Pseudomonadales bacterium
CCGGCGCACGCGCTGCCCGCGTTGATCGTCGCTCACGTAGCCCTGCTACGCCACGCTCCTCCCGCCTCGGCAGCACGTGCGCCAGAAGCGCCGAGTGATGCCTGTACCCATGACCGGGGCTGCCACGCCTCCATCGAGCCCCCTGCGCTTCCTGCTACCCTCGGCCGTCGGCATCGGCCTGTTCCTGACGCCCGTGCCCTGGGAGGGCGGTCAGCAGATCGTCGTCGGCCTCCTCGCCGGAAGCCTCCAGCGGGCGCTCGCGCCGGCCATGCCCTGGGTGATCTGCACCCTCTTCCTCGTCTCGGGCGTCGGCTCGGCCCTCGCCACCTGGCTCCAGCCGGAGTGGATCCTGCGGCGCCCGCTCCTGCGTCAGGTGCTGGTCACCACCGGCCCCTGGCTCACGCTGCGACTGCTCGGAGGTGCCCTGAGCACGCTCACGGCCCTGCAGCTCGGCCCCGCCTGGATCATCGGCGCGGACACGGGACAGGTCGCCTACGTCGAGCTGGCGGGAATCATCCTCTGCATCATGCTCGTGGCGAACTTCCTGCTGCCGCTGCTCACGGACTTCGGCTTCCTGGACCTCGTGGGGACGCTCCTCGAGCGCTTCTTCCATCGCGTCTTCCGCCTGCCGGGGCGGGCCGCCCTCGATGCGGTGACGTCCTGGGTCGGCGATTCCTCCGTGGGCGCGCTGCTCACGATCCGTCAGTACGAGGGCGGCCACTACACGGCCCGCGAGGCGGCCGCGGTGGTCACCAACTTCTCCGCCGTCTCGCTGCCCTTCTGCGTGGTGATCGCCCAGCTCGCGGGGCTCCTCGACCGCTTCGTCGTCTTCTACCTCACGACACTCGTCTGCGGCGTGCTCTGCGCCCTGATCACCCCGCGACTGCCCCCGCTCTCGCGCATCGCGGACACGCGCTTCCCGGACGCGCCCGAGGATCCCGCTCGGGGGCGGGAGCCCGAAGCGGTCTGGCCGCGTGCCTGGTACCGGGCGGTCGCCGCGGGAGGGCGCGGTCCGGGGCCCGCCCGGATCGTGCGCCACGCGGGCCACACGATCCTCGACATCTACGTCGCCGTACTCCCGGCCGCCATGACCATCGAGTTCCTGGCCCTCGTCGTCGTCGAGTACACGGATCTGCTCACCTGGCTCAGCCTGCCCATGCTCCCGCTCCTGCAGCTGCTGCAGATCCCGGACGCCTGGGCCGTGCTTCCGGGCACGCTCGTGGGCTTCTTCGACCAGTTCATCCCGGCGATCATCAGCGCGGACGTCGAGGACCCGGTCTCGCGCTTCGTCCTCGCGAGCCTCTCGATCACCCAGCTCATCTTCATTGCCGAGAACGGCGTCCTGATCCTTCGCAGCTCCATTCCCCTGAACTTCCTGCAGCTCGCGACCATCTTCCTGCTCCGGACCGTGATCAGCCTGCCGGTGCTCGCGCTGGTCGCCCACCTGCTCTACTGACCCGACGCGCGCCCGCCGGAGCAGGTCCCGCCGTGCGACACTCGAGGCTCCGCGACCCAGGGAGGAACGCCGATGAGCACCGCCGAACGCTTCGACTCCACCGACCCAGCGGCGCTCCGCGCGAAGCGCCTGCGCGACGTCGCCCTCGGCTACCGGCTGCTCGCCGCCAACAAATGGGGCGACGCGGGAGACGGCCACATCAGCGCCCGGGATCCGGAGCGCACGGACTGTTTCTGGACCGCGCGCTACGGCGTCTCCTACCACCGCATGACCGTCGCCGACCTCGTGCTCGTGGGGCCCGACGGCGCCCTCGTGGAAGGCGAGGGCCCGCTCAACGAGGCCGCCTACCACATCCACTACCCGATCCTGCGCACCCGCCCGGACGCCGTCTCGGCCTGCCACGTCCACACCGGCTGGGGCACTCCGTTCTCGGCCGAGTGCCGACCCGTGGAGCCGATCACGCAGGAAGCCTGCATGTTCTTCGAGGACCACGCGCTCTTCGACGACGAGGAAGTGCAGGTGCAGTCCGTCGCCGCGGGCCAGCGCATCGCCGATGCCCTGGGGCGCAACCGGGCCATCGTCCTGCGCAGCCACGGACTGCTCACGGTCGGCCCGGGCGTCCCGGAGGCCGTGGGCGCCTTCGTGCAGCTCGAGCGCGTGTGCGAGGCGCATCTGAAGGCGCGGGGCGCGCGCCCCCTGTCTCCGGAGGCTGCGCGCTTCGCGAAG
>JAZBPF010000232.1:0-2775 GCA_036351515.1 Pseudomonadales bacterium
CGGGGCCTTGCGGTCCTCGTGGACGATCACGGTCAGTCCGTTGCCGAGCGTGAACTTCTCGAAGGGGATGTCGATCTCCGGCGCGGCGCGCGCCGTCAGGGCGCCGGAGAGGAACAGGCAGACGAGGAGGAAACGCATGAGGCCTCCGCGATTCGTGAACGAGGGTGAGGGTTGCCGGCCACGGTCGCGGCGATCGGGCGGATCGACCGTGCCGGCGCCCGGGGATCCCGACGGCACCCGCAGCCGGACACCGGGGCAGACGATACCAGCGGACACGGGCGCCTTCTTCGAGCGCGCGGTGCGCCGCGCGCTGGCGGACCGCCACCGCCCGGGCGCCGGAGTCACGGTCGGGACGCGAGCAGCGCCAGCACCTCCGCATATCCTTCGTCGCGCGCCCGATCGGCCGCCGTGCGTCCCTCGAGGTCCCGACGCTCCGGGTCGGCGCCGTGGCGGAGCAGCACCGCCACGGTCTTCGCATGGCCCCGGTGCGCCGCCCAGAGCAGCGCCGTGAAGCCCTGGGTCTGCTCCCGGGCGTTCACTGCCGCACCGTAGGCGAGCAGGAGTTCGACCACCTGCGCGTGATCGTTGGAGGCCGCGAGCAGCAGCGGCGTGTACCCGCCGAGGTCGGCGGCGTCCACGCGCGCGCCGGCGCCGAGCAGCCGCGCGACCACGGCAGCGTGCCCGTTCAGCGCCGCCTTCATGAGGGGCGTGGCGCCGCACTCGTCCGTCGCATCGGCGGGGACGCCTCGTGCGAGGAGCGCCTCGACGGTCTGCGTGTCACCGCCCTCGGCGGCCGCGAGCAGGGCCGCGGCCTGTTCCTCGGGATTCGGCGCGCAGCCCAGGAGACCGGACGCGCCGACGAGGAGCAGGAGCGCGAGGCCCAGCGCGGAAGTCCGCGCACCGATCGGGAAGGGTCCGTTCATGGGCGCATGGTCCGGCAGACGCGGCGCCTCGCGCCTTGACCGAGCGCAACGATCGGGGCGGTTTCGGGCGCCCTCAGCCCCCCTGCCGCAGCCGGAAGCGGACCGGGAGCGTCCGCGGGCCGGAGATGAAGTTCGAGGCGAGCCATTCGGGCTCGCCCGCGAGCTCGAAGTCGCTCAGCCGGCTGAAGGTCTCGCGAAGCAGCTCGTCGATCTCCACCCGGGCCACGTGCTGGCCGAGGCAGATGTGGGTACCGCCCCCGAACGCGACGTGCCGGTTCGGGCGACGCGCCGGATCGAAGCGGTCCGGGTCCTCGATCGCGGTGGCGTCGCGGTTGGCCGCGCCGTAGTACATGACCACCTTGTCGCCCTCGCGGATCGTCCGGCCCGCGAGCTCCGTGTCGCGGCGGGCCGTGCGGCGCATGTAGATCACCGGCGAGCACCAGCGCAGGAGCTCGTCGCGCGTGGTCGCCATGCGGCCGTCGAGGTCCTCGTTCAGCCAGCGCAGCGCGTCCGGATGCTCGAGGAGCGCGAGCAGGCCGCTGCCCACGAGGTTGCGGGTCGTGTCGCCACCCGCGTCGACGAGCAGGAGGAAGAAGAGCAGGAAGTCCATGTCGTCGAGGCGCCGGCCGTCCACCTCCGCGTGCAGCAGCCGGGAGGCGAGATCGTCGGTCGGCCGCGGGCGCTTCTCGGCGATCACGCCCGCGCCGTACTCGAACATCTTTCCGACGGCCTCGGCCTGCGCGCCCTCGGGCAGCACCTCCGGCGACGTGTGGATGATCTCCGTGAGCTCGTAGAGGCGCCGGCCGTCCTCGAGGGGCAGGCCCATGAGCTTCGCGATGACGTACGAGGGCATTTCGCCCGCGATCTCCGCCACGAAGTCGATGGGGACGCGACCGCCGTCGGACTTCTCGATGGCCGCGTCGACGATCTGCCGGGCGAAGTCGCGGATCCAGGGCGCCATCTCCATGGCCGGCCCCTGGGTGAATTCGCGGCTGATGAGTTTCCGGTACTCCGTGTGCAGGGGCGGATCCATCATCAGCATCATCTTGTGGTCGGGGTCGACCGACGGATTCCCGGCCTCCGGGTCGGCGATCATGATCGTCGGCTCCGAGGAGAAGGTCTCCGGGTCCATGCCCACGCGGCGCACGTCGGCCTGCCGCGTGACGGCCCAGAAGCCGGGCCCGGAAGGCTCCTCGTGCCAGTGGCAGGGATCGTGGGCGCGCAGCCAGGCGTACTGCGCGAAGGGATGCCCCGTCGCGAAGCTGGCGGGGTCGAGCAGGTCGATCTTCACGGGGCGTCTCCCTCGGCATTCGCACCGGAAGATAACGGAGTCCGGCCCGATCCGTGGAACCCCGCCGGCCTGTTCGGACCCTCGACCACACGTCGCAGCCTACTTCCGTTCCGCGCGCCAGCGGCCCGGCGCCTCTCCGGTCCAGCCCCGGAACGCCCGGGTGAAGGCCGCGGGGTCGGAGTAGCCCATGCGCTCGGCGATCTCCGCGACGGGCAGCGCCGTGTGGCGCAGGTAGTTCGTCGCCCGTTCGGTCTGCACGCGCCGGAGTAGCTCCGCGTAGGAGGTCCCCTCCGCGGCCAGGCGCCGCACGAGCGTGCGCGGCGTCGTGCCCATCATGGCGGCGAGCTGGTCACGGGTCGGTGGCGGCGTGTAGGCCCAGAGCAGGCGCGTGGCCTGCTCCACCGGCGAGACGTCCTCGGCGAGGGCGCGCGAGAAGCCGCGGGTGATGCGCTCGTAGCGACGGAACTCGAGGGCGCTCTCGTGCCGTGGGACCCCATCCGCGGCGGCGAGGGGGTAGCGCAGCTCGGCGCGCGGCGCCGCGAAGTGCACGGGACAGGGGAA
>JAZBPF010000233.1:0-7236 GCA_036351515.1 Pseudomonadales bacterium
AGGGAGCGGTTGAAGGCGGGCGTCGCCTTCACCCAGCGGCCCTCGGGGGCGAGCTCCGTGTAGCCGTGCCAGGCGAACACGTCCGTGCCCATGGTCTCGGCGAGCTTCGCCGAGGTGGGGTGATTGCGCACGTCGGCGAAGCCGAGGCGGGCCGGGATCCCCACGGCGCGGGCCGCGGCCGCCAGGAGCGTCGCCTTCGGGACGCAGAAGCCGCGCCCCTCGGCGAGCACCCAGGACGCGCGGAAGCCGGCCTCGCTGCGGTCGATCCCGTAGGGGTCGTAGCGGAACTCGTCCCGCACCCGGTAGTAGAGGGCCACGGCCGCCTCGCGCGGGTCGGCGAGGCCCCGCACGGTCTCCTCGGCGAAGGCGATCACCGCCGGATGATCGCTGTCCACGAAGCGTCCGGCCGCGAGCCAGGACGGATCCCCGATCGACCGCTCCGACGCTCCCTGCATGCCCGTGCTCCCGCTGCGGCTTCCGTCGGACACCCTACTCCCAACGGGGCCGGCGTCACCACCGCCCCGTTCCGGAGGGCCTCCGGCCCCGGGACGCGGCTTGATCCAGGTCATGTCCGGCCGGGTCCATCCGCGTAGGCTTTCCGGCACACTCCGGGCAGACCGTCCGCAGCGAGGGGGAGACCGCACCATGAACACCACCGCAACCGATCGGGTCGACGCGGGCCACGTGGACGTGCTGATCGTCGGCGCCGGCATCTCGGGGATCGGCTCCGCCTACCATCTCCAGGACCAGTGCCCGGAGAAGAGCTACGTGATCGTCGAGATGAAGGACACCTTCGGCGGTACCTGGGAGACCCACAAGTATCCGGGCGTGCGTTCCGACTCGGACCTCTACACCTTCGGCTACCGCTTCAAGCCCTGGGTAGGCACGCCCATCGCGAGCGCCGAGGCGATCCTCGACTACATGGGCGAGGTCATCGAGGAGAACGGGATCGACGAGCACATCCGCTACGGTCACCGGATCACGGCCTGCCGCTTCTCGAGCGAGACGAACCGCTGGACCGTCGAGGCGACGCGCCTCGCCGACGGCGCGCGGGTCACCTGGACCTGCAACTTCCTCTGGATGTGCCAGGGCTACTACGACCACGAGCATCCCTACGTGCCCGACTGGCCCGGCATGGACCGGTACCGGGGCGAGTTCGTGCACGCGCAGCTGTGGGACCCGGAGAAGCACGACTACGCCGGGAAGCGGGTGCTCGTGATCGGCTCCGGCGCCACGGCCGCGACCGTGGTGCCCGCCTTCGCCGAGAAGGCCGCGCACGTGACCATGCTCCAGCGCTCGCCGACCTACTTCTTCTGCAGCGAGAACCGCAACGAGCTCGCGGACCGGCTGCGGGAGATCGGCATCGACGAGCCGACGATCCACCGCGTCGTCCGCGCGCAGATCACCCACGATCAGGACGTGCTCACCCGCCGCTGCCAGACCGAGCCGGACGTCGTCTTCGAGGAGCTCAAGGCCCTGATCCGGCAGTACGCGGGCGAGGACTTCGAGTTCGAGCCGCACTTCGTCCCGCGCTACCGGATCTGGCAGCAGCGACTCGCCTTCTGCCCCGAGGGGGACCTCTTCCGCGCCGCCGTCGAGGGCAAGCTCACGGTGGTGACGGACACGATCGAGACCTTCACGGAGACCGGCGTG
The DNA here is from genome assembly GCA_036351515.1 of Pseudomonadales bacterium. GTDB lineage: Bacteria > Pseudomonadota > Gammaproteobacteria > Pseudomonadales > Azotimanducaceae > JAZBPF01. Next base: position 1,654 of record JAZBPF010000233.1, read on the forward strand.
CGCACGAGCTCCGGCGAGGAGATCGAGGCGGACCTGATCGTCGCCTGCACCGGCTTCCGCCTGTCCGTGCTCGGCGGCATTCCCTTCGAGGTGGACGGCAAGGCCGTCGACTGGCACGAGACCGTGAACTACCGCGGCATGATGTTCACGAACGTGCCGAACATGGCCTGGGTCTTCGGCTACTTCCGGGCGAGCTGGACCCTGCGCGTCGACATGCTCGGCGACTTCGTGTGCCGGCTGCTGAAGCACATGGACGAACTGGGCGCGCAGCGCGTGGAGGTGGCGCTCCGGGAAGAGGACCGGGACATGAAGATCCTCCCGTGGATCGAGGAGGAGAACTTCAACCCCAACTACCTCATGCGCGACATCGACAAGATGCCGCAGCGCGGCGCGAAGCCCGAGTGGCGCCACAACCAGGACTACTGGCGGGAGAAGGACGAGTTCCCGAACATCGACCTGGACGGGCCGGAGTTCGTCTACGACGGCCAGCGCCGCGACCGCGCCACGCCGGCGCAGGGGAAGGTGGCCACGGGCTGATCCGCTTCGTCGCCCGGAGCGACGGAAGCCGGCTCCCACAGGGCGTCGTGGCACCGCGCACCGTGGGAGCGAACTTCAGTCGCGACTGCTCACGTCCGATCTTTCCGTCGCCGCTGAAGCCGGCTCCCACAGGACGTCGCGGCACCGCGTACTGTGGAAGCGAACTTCAGTCGCGACTGCTCACCTCCGACCTTTCCGTCGCCGCTGAAGCCGGCTCCAACAGGGGCGTCGCGGCACCACGCACTGTGGGAGCCGACTTCAGTCGCGACTGCTCGCGTCCGACCTTTCCGTCGCCGCTGAAGCCGGCTCCCACAGGGGCGTCGCGGCACCGCGCACTGTGGGAGCAGACTTCAGTCGCGACTGCGCACGTCCGACCTTTTCGTCGCCGCTGAAGCTGGCTCCCACAGGGCGTCGTGGCACCGCGCACTGTGGGAGCAGACTTCAGTCGCGACTGCTCACGTCCGACCTTTTCGTCGCCGCTGAAGCCGGCTCCCACAGGGGCGTCGTGGCACTCCGTGCTCGGAGCTTCGCCGCGATCCGGCCGCCTGCGCTGTGCCTGCCGGGCGCCGCCCCGTAGCATCGGAGCGGAGGCTTCCCGACCCCGGCAGCGCCCATGCCCCGCACCCGCCAGCGTCCGCAGACCGCCGCGCCCCGGCAGGGCCCCCGCTGATGGCGCCCGCCGGGGCCGAGACGCTGAGCTACGCGGTCCGGCCGCGGGTCGTGGCCCATTTCCTCGGCCAGCTCGGGCTCATGCTCGCGCTCCTCACCGCCGCACCGCTTCTCGCTTCGCTCTGGTTCCGGGAGTTCGCCGCCACCTGGCGCTACGGCCTCGTGGTCCTCGCACTCCTCGCCCTGTCCTGGCCGGCGGCCCGGCTCCGGGTGCCGCGGGGCGTGCAGCGGAACGAGGCCTTCACGGTGACCGCCCTCGCCTTCCTGCTCGCCCCGCTGGCCATGGTGTTCCCGATCCACGGGGCGACGGAGCTGGACTTCGTCCCGGCGCTCTTCGAGGCGGTCTCCGCGGCGACGACCACGGGCCTGACCATGGTCCCCGCTCCGGAGGCGCAACCGCGCACCTTCCTCTTCGCCCGCGCCTGGATGCAGTGGTACGGGGGCCTCGGCATCGCCGTGCTCTCCATCGCGCTGCTCATGGGCCAGGCCGTGGCCACGCACCGGCTCGTGGACGCGGCGGCCACGGAGACCTTCGTGACGACCTCCCGGACGCACGCGCGCCGGGTCCTGCAGGTCTACGCGGGGCTCACGGTGCTCGCGATCGCGGTCCTCGCGCTCCTCGCCGGGGACTTCGAGGAGGGCCTGCTCCACGCGCTGGCGGCCGTCTCCACGGGCGGCTTCTCGACCCACGGGGACAGCCTCGCGGCGACGTCCACGCCCTTCGCCTCGGCCGTGCTCGGCTGCTCGCTCCTCGGCGCGATCACCCTGCCCCTGTACTACGGCCTGTTCCGGGAACGGGCGTCGCGGCTGCGCCGGGATCGGGAGTGGAGCTGGTTCCTGGCCGCCGTGCTCGCCGGCGCAGGGCTGCTCGGGGCGGCCCTGTACCTCGGGGCGGGCCTCGCCCCCGGGGAAGCGGTCCGTCAGGCCCTGCTCCTCTCCGCCTCCGCCCAGAGCACCGCCGGCTTCAGCGTCCTCGCGCCCGCGGAGCTCCCGGCCGTCGCCCTCGGCGTGCTCCTGGCGCAGATGCTCGTCGGGGGCTGCGTGGGGTCCACCGCCGGGGGCGTGAAGATCCTGAACCTGCTGATCCTCGTGCGCGCATTGCGCATGACGCTCGCCCGGGCCGGCATGGGCCCGCACGCCGTGGCCCGTCTCCGGCTCTTCGGCGAGGCCCTCGAGCCGCGGACCCTGGAGCGCGTGCTCCTCCTGCTCGTGCTCTACGGCCTCGTCGTGTTCCTGTCCTGGCTGCTGTTCCTCGCCCACGGGCTGCCGCCGCTCGCCTCCCTCTTCGAGGTGGTCTCCGCCACGGGCACCGTGGGCCTGAGCGCGGGCATCGCGGGACCGGAACTGCCGCCGCTCCTTGCACTCGTGCTCTGTTTCGACATGCTCGCGGGACGGGTCGAGGTGGTGGCCCTCCTCGTGGCCCTGTGGCCCGGTACCTGGATCGGACGGAGGCAGGCGGCATGAGAGCGGTGTTCGTCGGCGCCGGCACGCTCACGGTGATGACCGCGCGCATCCTCCTCGAGCGCGGGGACGAGGTCGTCGTGGTCGAGCGGGACAAGGAGCGGATCGACGAGCTCGCCGAGACCCTGGACTGCGGCTTCGTCCACGGCGACGGCAGCACGCCGGCGATCCTCGCCGAGACGAATCCGAAGGAGGCGGACTTCCTGTTCTGCCTCACGGACCACGACCAGGCGAACATCCTCACGGCGCTCGTGGGCCGATCCCTGGGCTTCCGCCGTCAGGTGACGCGCATCGCGAACCCGGAGTACGAGCACATCTGCCTGGAGCTCGGTCTCGAGGACACGATCATCCCGTCGCGGACCATCGCGCACTTCCTGGCGGACACGGCCCAGGGGCAGGACGCCCTGGAACTCTCGGCCATGATCAAGAACGGCGCGCGGGTCTTCACCTTCGTCGCCGCGGAGGACCAGGCGGTGGCCGTCTCCGAGCTCGCACTGCCGGAGGACACGCGGATCGTCTGCATCTACCGCGGGGACGCGTTCCTCCTGCCCGACGGGGACACCCGCCTCGAGGAGGAGGACGAGGTCGTGCTCATCACCCACCACGAGCGCATGGAGGAGGTCGCCGAGCGCTTCGGCCCGCGTGTGGAGCCGTGAGGAGCGCCGGTCCGCGCCCCGTCAGGGCGCGAGGGTGACGGTCCAGGAGTCCGGCAGCTCGGCGGCCGACCAGCCGACGTGGAAGACGTGCACACCCTCCTCGACGCGCAGGGCGTCGGCCGCCTCGTCGTGGAAGGCACAGGCGTCCGAGGGGACCGCCACGGTCACGGTCGTCCGGGCGCCGGCCGCGAGCTCCACGCGCCGGAAACCGCAGAGCTGGCGGGCCGGGCGCGGGCAGGCGCGGCCCGGCGGTTCCACGTACACCTGCAGCACCGTGGCGCCGTCCCGCTCGCCGACGTTCTCGAGCTCGACCTCGAGTTCCACGCCGGTGTCCGTGAGCCGCCCCCCGGCCGGGCCGAGGCGCCAGCGCGTGTAGCCGAGCCCGTGGCCGAGGGGGAAGGCCGGGGCGAGACCGAGGCGGTCGAGCCCGCGCTGGCCGAGGAACACCCCCTCGCCGTAGCGCAGGCGATCGCCTTCCCCGGGCCAGCTGAGCGCCGAGGGGTGCGCCCGGACGGACCGCGGCCAGGCGGAAGTCAGCCGTCCGCCCGGTTCCGCGGCTCCCGAGAGCACGTCGCCGAGGGCGTCGCCGAAGGCCTGGCCGGGGTAGCCCGCCACGAGCACGGCGGGCACCGCGTCGGCCCAGCCCTCGAGGGCGACGGGCGACCCGGCGTTGAGCACGAGCACCGTGCGCGCGTTCGCGGCGGCGACGCGACGCACCAGCTCCTCCTGCCGTCCCGGCAGGCGGAGGTCCGCGCGATCGGCCCCCTCCCCTTCCCAGTCCGCGTCGAGGCCGGCGACGACCACGGCGACGTCCGCCCAGCGCGCGAGGGCCTCGGCCTCGGCCAGGGGATCGCCGTGCTCCGGCTCCGCGTGGCCCACGCGCAGGCCCGTGAGCTGGGGCCCGGGATCGTTGGCGAACTCCACCACGAGCTCCACGGGGCGGTCCGAGGCGAGCTCCAGGGAGCCGACCGCCTCCTCGCTGCCGGCGCCGAAGAAGGCGTCGCCGGGACTCCAGGCGTCCCAGTTGTCGACCACGACCCGTCCGTCGACGAGGAGCCGGGCGCGGCCAGCGCTCACGAGGGAGAAGCGATGACGGCCCGGGGACCGGGGCGTGAACCAGGTGGCGAGGCGCAGGCCGAAGGCCCGGGGCACCCCGTCCGTGCGTGCGCCGAAGAAGGTGAGCGTGCCCCGGCGCGGATGCGTCGTGCGCAGGGGATCGCCGGCGAAGGTCGCGTCCCGGTGGAACTCGGCGCGCCAGCCGCGTCGGTCGGCGTCGCGGTCCACGCGGCAGCACTCCGGGTCCGGCAGCGGCAGGTAGCGGGCGGCGCTGCAGCCGGGCGCCACGCGGAGCTCCGCGTCCGGGAAGGCCGCCCGCAGGCCGGCCTCCGGCGGCACCGGCGCCGCCGGGTTCACCTGGCTGGAGCCACCGCCCTGGAAGGCCGGCGCCACGGCGTTCGGGCCGATCAGCGCGATGCGCCGCGGCGCCGACGACCCGGCGAGCGGCAGGAGCCCGCCTTCGTTGCGCAGCAGCACCATGCCCCGGGTCGCGGCCCGGCGGGCGAGGCCCGCGTGCGCCGGCGGAGGATGGCGCTCCGGCCCGTGCTCCGGCGCGTCCAGGCGCCCGGTCCGCAGCAGCAGGCGCAGCTGTCGCCGGACCTTGTCGTCGAGGGCGGCGACCGGGACCTCCCCCGCCTCCACCGCGGCGAGCAAGCGCTCGCCCATGTGCACGGCGGGACCGGGCATCTCGAGGTCGAGGCCCGCCAGCGCCGGACCGACGGTGGTGTAGGTGCCACCCCAGTCGGAGACCACGACCCCGTCGAAGCCCCAGCGCTCCTTGAGGATCTCCGTGAGCAGCGTGCCGTTCGCGGCGCAGTGGGTTCCGCCGAGGCGGTTGTAGGCGGCCATGAGGGCCCAGGCGCCGCCCTCGCGCACGGCACGCTCGAAGGGGCGCAGGTAGACCTCGTGCAGCGTGCGCCGGTCCACCTCCACGGAGACGCTGTGGCGGCGGTACTCGGCGTCGTTGCACACGAAGTGCTTCGGACAGGCGGCGACGCCCCGGGCCTGCAGCGCCCGCACGAAGGCGACAGCGAGTTCGCCCGTGAGATGGGGATCCTCCGAGTAGGACTCGAAGTTGCGCCCGCCCACGGGCGTACGGTGCAGGTTGATCGTCGGCCCGAGGAGCACGTCGACGCCCTTCGCCCGGGCCTCCTCGCCGAGGGCGGAGGCCACCTCGGCCACGAGTGCCGGGTCCCAGCTCGCG
>JAZBPF010000234.1:0-4905 GCA_036351515.1 Pseudomonadales bacterium
CTCTCCGGCTCCCTCGCCCTGCTCGCCGACGCCGGCCACATGCTCACGGACACGGGCGCCCTCGCCCTCGCCTGGCTCGGCTTCCGCATCGGCCGGCGCCGGGCGGATCGGGAACGGAGCTTCGGCTACGCCCGCTTCGAGGTGCTGGCGGGGCTCGTCAACGCCGTGGTGCTCGTCGGCCTGGTGGTGCTCATCGCCGTGGAGGCCCTCGAGCGCCTGCGCGAGCCCGCCCCGGTGCTCGGCGTGCCCATGCTCGTGGTCGCCGCGATCGGCCTGGTCGTGAACGTCCTCGCCTTCCGCCTGCTCCACGGCGGTCGCGACCACGTGAACGTCCGCGGCGCCCTCGCCCACGTGGTCGGCGACCTGCTCGGCTCCGTGGCCGCGGTGATCGCGGCGATCGTGATCCTGACCACGGGCTGGACGCCCATCGACCCGCTGCTCTCGCTCCTCGTCGCGGGCCTCGTGCTGCGCAGCGCCCTGGGGCTGCTCCGGCAGACCGGCCACATCCTGCTCGAGGGCACGCCGCTCGAGGTGGACGCCGCCGAGCTCGAGGCGGCCCTCGCCCGCCGCATCGACGGCGTCCGCGACGTGCACCACGTGCACGTCTGGTCGCTCACCTCCGGGCGCAACCTCGCGACGCTGCACGCGCGCGTGGAGGACGACGTGGACGTGGACGCCGTGGTGGCGGAGCTGAAGGCCGTGCTCCGCGACGACTGGGGCCTCGCGCACACCACCGTGCAGCTCTGCCCGGAGCGCTGCCTGGACGAGGCCGGGCCCTGCGCCCCGACCGCGGCGGAGCCTCAGCCGGCGAGCGGGGCCCGCCAGAGCGCCCGGTAGCGCGCGCCGGAAGCGGCGAGGAGGCTCTCGTAGAGCCCGACGTGCCCGAAGGCGAGCGGCCCCGGCGGCGGGACCGCCTCCAGGCTCGCCGACCCGGGGCGCAGGCGCGCGAGCGTCAGGTGCGGCAGGAACGGCCGTGGATCCACGTCGATGCCGACCGCGCTCGCGGCGGTGCGGGCCGCGGCAGCGAGCGCCTCCAGCGCCCCGCCGGAGTCCAGCTCCGCAGCGAGGACCCGCGGCCGGCGCGTGGAGGGCAGCAGCCTCAGCGCTCCGAGGCCGACCAGAAAGGGGGGCGCCGCGGCAGGCACCACGCGCGTGGCGGCAAGGAGCCCTTCCACTTCCGCCGCGTCCCGGTCCCCGAGGAACAGCAGCGTCACGTGCAGCGCCGCCGGCGCCACGGGCCGCAGCCCCCGGGCGCGGCAGCGGGCGAGCACACGGCGCTGCCAGCGCACGAGCGCGGCGCGTGCGCTCGCCTCCGGAAAGCAGGCGAGGAACACCCGCTTGCGTCCGTCCGCGGCGCTCACGGCGGCAGCGGATCCTTCGTGAGCGCCACGGCCACGAGGTAGGCGAGGACCGCCACGGCGACGACGAAGGCGCTCGCGCGCACGCGTTTCGTGCGCCCGAAGCGGAAGGCCACCATGCCGAGGCCGATGTACGCGAGCAGCGCCAGCACCTTCGCCGTGAGCCAGGGCTGCGCGAAGGGCCAGGCGCCGAGGGTCGCGGCAAGGCCGAGGGCGCCCACGAGCAGGAAGCTGTCGACGACGTGCGGGAGCACGCGCGCGGGCCGGGTCGTGCGCAGGGGCGAATCGATCAGCATCCAGGCGCCCCGGAGCAGGAAGCCCGCGATCGAGAGCACCACGCAGCCGACGTGGAGCGCGTACCAGAACCCGTACATCGACCCTCCCGGAGGTCCGTCACGCACCTGCTATGATCGCCGGTCGCACCGGCAGCAGGGAATCCGAGGCATGGCATCGGTCGTCAGCGGTGGCCCCACCTCGCACATGTACTACTCGCAGCGGCTGCGGCTGCACTACGTGGACTGGGGCAACGAGTCCGCGCCCCCCATGCTCCTGATCCACGGCGGCCGCGACCACTGCCGCAACTGGGACTGGGTGGCCGAGGCCTTCCGCGACGAGTACCACGTGATCGCCCCGGACCTGCGCGGCCACGGCGACTCCCAGTGGGCCGTCGGCGGCACCTACGGCCTCCTCGACTTCGTGGTCGACATCGCCCAGCTCGTGCACCAGAAGCGCCTGGCGCCGGTGACGATCCTCGCCCACTCCCTCGGCGGCAACGTCGCGCTCCACTACGCGGGGCTCTATCCGGACGCCGTGAAACGGCTCGTCGCCATCGAGGGCCTCGGGCCCAGCCCGCGCATGCTCGAGCGCCGCCTCGCCAAGCCCGTGGAGGACCGGCTCACGGAGTGGATCGACACGCTGCGCGAGCTCTCGGCCCGCACGCCGCGCAAGTACGCGACTCTCGAGGAGGCGCTCCAGCGCATGCAGACCGAGAACCCGCACCTCTCGGCGGAGCAGGCGCGGCATCTCACGATCCACGGCAGCGCCCAGAACGAGGACGGCACCTACAGCTGGAAGTTCGACAACTACGTGCGCGCCTTCTCGCCGCTGCATCTGCAGCCGGAGGAGACGAACCGGCTCTGGAACCGCATCGCCTGCCCGACGCTGCTCGTGCGCGGCACCGAGAGCTGGGCCTCCGACCCGCTGCAGGACGGCCGCGCCGCCCACTTCCGCAACGCGCGGGTCGTGAACGTCGAGGACGCCGGCCACTGGGTGCACCACGACCGGCTCGAGGTGTTCCTGGACCACGTCCGGGGTTTCCTCGCGGAGCCCGCGGAGGGATGAGCGAGGCCTTCGTCGCGGCGCTCCACGGCGCGCCCGGGACGGGCGTGCTGGTGGTCGCCGGCGGCGGAGCCGGTGCCGTGGCGCGGCTGCTGGCCGTCCCCGGCGCCTCCCGCACGGTGCTCGAGGCGACCGTCCCCTACGCGGCCGCCGCCATGACCGCCTTCCTCGGCGGCGCGCCCGACCGCGCCTGCGATCCCACCACCGCCCGCGCGCTCGCCATGGCCGCCTTCCGCCGCGCGCGCCTGCACGATCCGGACGGCGCGCGCTTCGGCGTGGGCTGCACCGCGAGCCTCGCCACCGACCGTCCCAAGCAGGGCGAGCACCGCGTGCACGTGGCGCTGCAGACGGCGGACGCCACGCACCTGTGGTCGCTCACGCTGGAGCGGGACGCCCGCAGCCGCGCCGAGGAGGAAGCGCTCTGCGACGCGCTCGTGCTCGGCGCCGTCGCCGAGGCCAAGGGCGTCCCGTCGCCGCCGATCGAGGGCCTGCGTGCCGGAGAGCAGGTGGACGAGGTGCGCCATCGCGCCGAGCCCCACTGGCGCGAACTGCTCCTCGAGCGCACGCGCGTGACCGCGCACAGCGGCGCCGCCGCGCCCGAGCCGGGCGGCCCGCGGCTGGTGTTTCCCGGCGCCTTCAATCCCGTGCACGAGGGCCATCTGGAGATGGCGCGCATCGCCGAGGCGCACACGGGCCTGCCCGTGGAGTTCGAGCTCTGCGCGGTGAACGTGGACAAGCCCCCGCTCAACTACGCCGACATCGCCCAGCGCACGGCCGGCTTTCCGGAGGGCGCCACGGTCTGGCTGACGGCGGCGGCCCGCTTCCAGGAGAAGGCGGAGCTATTCCCGCACGCGACCTTCGTGGTCGGTCTCGACACGATCGTGCGCATCGCCGAACCACGCTACTACGGCGGGGACGAGACGGCCCGGGATCGCGCCGTGACGGAGCTGGCGGAGCAGGGGTGCCGCTTCCTGGTCTTCGGTCGGCGGCTGGAGGAGCGCTTCCTGACGCTCGAGGACGTGCGCCTGCCGGACGCGCTGAGGGCCCTCTGCGAGGGGGTACCGGAGGCCGTGTTCCGGGCGGACATCTCGTCGACGTCCCTGCGCCTGTTGCAGCGCTGAATCCGTTCCCCTGAATGAAAGAAAAGGGGGGTGGCTGGCGCCACCCCCCTTTCCGGAAGGGACCGTCGACCGGACGGCGCCGGTCGACGGAAGGATGCGCCGCTCAGAACTCGGCGGCGATCCGGCCGTAGTAGTAGCCGCCCTGCCAGGGCACCACGGAACCGGAGTCGTAGACCCGGCCGCAGCACTGGTCGGAACGGCCGATCGTGTTCAGCTCGTCGGGGAACTCGTCGAAGATGTTCCGGCCGCCGAGCGTCACGCGGACGTTCTGGTTGACCTGCCAGGAGCCTTCGAGGTCGAAGAACCACACGCCGTCGAAGGTCTGGATCCCCGCCGTCGGCGGCAGGCCCGGACCCGTGATGGGTCCACCGTTGCCGTTCTCCTGGGAGTTCTCGTACTCCCCGAAATAGCTGCCGCGCAGCATGATCGTGAACTGGTTGATCGTGTGCACGGCCGTGTACACGCCACGCCAGTTCGGCAGGGTGTTCTCGAAGTCGAAGAGGTCTTCGGTATCGAGGAACTCCTCGAAGTTGCCTTCCGCCCGGAAGTCGTTCCAGTTGATGGCGGCGGACAGGGTCGTGGACCCGGCGTCACCCCAGTCGAGCGGATAGCTCGCCACGAGGTCGAAGCCGGTGGTGACCGTGTCGAAGGCGTTGGTGAGCCAGCTCACCTGACCGATCGTGTTGGCACCGGGGACGCCTGCTGCTGCCAGCGCCTCGAAGTTCTCGCGGGCCGGCGTTCCGGGGTCGGCGTTCGGATTGACGTCCCGGGCAGAGATGAAGCGCGTCCGGTCGTCGATCTCGATCCGGTACAGGTCGGCCGTGATCGTCAGACCGTTGTCGAAGTCTGCCGTGGCGCCGAGGGTGTAGTTCACCGCCGTCTCGGGCTCGAGCTCGTTGGCGCCGAGCGCCTGGGCGACGGGACCGCCGGGCGGGAAGGTGCCTTCCGCGATCGGCACGCCGAAGGGCAGGACGGTCGCGACGTTGATCGTGCCCTGCTGACCCGGCGTCGGGGCGCGGAAGCCCGTACCCACCGAGGAGCGGATCGCGAACTGGTCGTTGATGCGGTAGCGACCGGCGATCTTGGCC
>JAZBPF010000235.1:0-3001 GCA_036351515.1 Pseudomonadales bacterium
ACCCCGGGCTGCCGTCTCGGTTACACGGCGCAGCGGCTCATGGGCGTGGAGATCCCCTCCTGGGGGACGAAGAGCAACCAGACGTCGAGCGAGATCGGTGAGATCCTGGTGTGACCCGCGCGGCCTCGCGCCGCTGATCCTGCTGCTGTCCTGCGCCGGCGCGCGGGCGGAGGAGCCGGCCCGCGAGACGTGGCGTCCCGTGCCCCTGCCGCCGGGCTTCCAGGTGATCGCCACCGAGCTCGAGGGGCCGGTGTTCGCCGACGCCGAGGGCCGCACGCTCTACGAGTGGCCGCAGCACAAGCACCGCAACGGCTACAGCGGCGAATCGCCGGGCGCCATCGAGTGCACGGACGAGGTGCTCACGGTCACCGCCGGGCTCATGAGCCCCTATCCGCCCGGGCTCCTGCTGCCGGAGCTCGAGGAGCGGAAGAGCTGCACGGAGCTCTGGCCTCCGGTGCTGGCGGAGGAGGGCGCCGAGCCCGTGGGCGACTGGACGCTCCTCGAGCGCCCCGACGGCTCGCTCCAGTGGGCCTACGAGGAGCAGGCGCTGTACACGTCGGTCCGCGATCACGAACCCGGTGACGTCCTCGGCGGCTCCCGCCGGCGCTTCGGCGGCGACTCGCCCGCCTACCGCGTACCGGTCGGCCCTCCGCCGGCGATTCCGCCCGGCTTCGCGGTCAAGCAGACGAGCATCGGCCGGATGCTCACCACGGCGGAGAACGAAGCGGTCTACGCCTACGCGCAGGACACGGCGACCTCCGTCGCCTGCACCGGGGCATGCCTGCGCTTCTTCCGTCCCGTGACCGCGCCGGCGCTGGCGCGCGAGCAGGGGGAATGGACGATCCTCGAGCGCGCCCCGGGCGTGCGCCAGTGGGTGTTCCGCGGCGCGCCGCTCTACACGCACGTGCGCGACCAGGAGTCCTGGAGCCAGCAGGGCAGCGACGAACGGGGCTGGCGCAACGTGTTCACGCAGCCGGCGCCCGCCTTCCCGGAGTCCTTCACGGTGCAGGAGACCATCGCCGGCGCCGTGCTCGCGGACCCGCGCGGGCGCACGATCTACGTCTATCGCTGCGGCGAGGACTCCGAGGACCAGCTCGCCTGCGACCACCCCGAGACCACCCAGGTCTATCGCCTCGCCATGTGCGGCGGCGGGGACCCGGAGCGCTGCCTCGAGCACTGGCCCTACGTGGAGGCCGGGCCGGACGCGGTGTCGCCGAACCGCACCTGGACCGTGGTCACCGTAGACTGGCGCACCGGGCGCTTCGCCGACGCCGGCAATCCCGACGCGCTGCGCGTGTGGGCCTATCGCGAGCGCCCGGTCTACCTCCACGGGCTCGATGCGGGCCCCGGCGACGTCCACGGCGGCGGCACCGGCGAATGGCGGGGCCAGCGCAACGGCCTGCGCGCCTTCTGGCTCCGCGACGACTTCATGAACGGGATCCTCTGATGGCCACCAAGCGCGTTCTGCTCACGGGCCTCGCGGCCCTGACGCTCTCCGCGGCGACGGCGGCCGAGGGGCCGGTCCGCGACGGCCGCATCGGCTACGTCATGACGGACCTCTTCTGGTCCGTCTACCAGACGCCGGGGGCGAAGGAGGAGTGTCCGCGCGGCTTCAACGACGGCCCGCGGGAGCAGTTCGAGAAGCTCTGGCCGGATCTCGAGGGGAAGTCGGTCGTCGAGACCCAGCTCGCGCAGGAGATCCAGACCTGGCATCCGACGCCCGCGCCGGACGGCTTCGAGTTCCTCGAGGTGGAGGGCCGGTACGCGTACGGCCTCGACCTGGACGGCGAGACCGGGCCGGAGGACTTCGTCCATCCCGACGGCACGCCGGGCATCGACAACCAGGTCTACCGCGCCGTGGGCTGCGTCATCGGCTTCCGCGGGCCCGACGGCGTCGAGTACATCTTCCAGGACAAGGCGATCCTCGACGAGCGCTACAACCGCATGATGATCGAGCTCTCGGGCGTCGACTCCCTGGAGGACGATCCCGAGGTGACCGTCACCTGGTACCGGGGCAGCGATCGGCTGCTCACGGACGCCACGGGGCAGAAGGTCATGCCCGGCGGCACCCAGCGCGTGGACCTGCGCTGGGGCGCGTCGCTGATCCGCGAGACCCGTGGACGCATCGAGGACGGCGTGCTCACCACCGAGCCCCTCGACGATCTCGTGGTGCCCTGGATGAACCTTTCGGTCCCGTCGATCCACCTGTTCCGGGACGCGCGCGTGCGGCTGAAGCTGACGCCCGAGGGCGCCACGGGGCTCCTCGCCGGCTACGCGGACGTGGACACCTGGTACTACCAGCTGATCCGCAACGACTCCACGCATCACCTCTCGAACGGGCAGATCTCCGGCATCTCGCTCTACAAGGCACTCCGGCGCCTTGCGGACGCCCACCCCGATCCGGAGACCGGCGCGAACACGGCGATCTCCACGGCCCTGGACGTGAAGCTGGCGCAGGTGTTCGTGGTGCATCCGCCGGAGCCGCCGCCGGTGGAGCAGGTGACCGCGCAGGTGCCCTGAGGCGGCAGTAACCCAGCAAAAAGGGGTCAGTGTCGTTTCCTCGTCGCCCCCGCGTGCGGAGCCCGGCCACTCCGCTTCTCGATCTGTCGCTCGGAGTGGTCGAAGACCTAGGCAGCGCCCTGATCGACCTGGGTCCGGGAACTGACGAGCTCATCCTGGCCGACCGCCTCGAGTAGACGCACTCGATGACGGCGACGCCGGGTGACCGATCCGGAAGAACGTGCCGCCTCGGTCTCGAGTCGTGTCCGGAAAAGGACACTGACCCCTTTTCCTCAGCTGCGGCCCCCTTGATGTTCCGCCTGCAACGGCTGCGGGTGGCGCGTATCCTCGCCCTCCGATCCTTTGCCTCGTCAGGAGAACCACGTTGACCACAGGAAAACAGCTCTTCAGCACGCTCGCCGACGGCAAGCTCACGGTCGAGATCGTGGAGACCCGGTTCCCGGAACCGAAGGGGAACCAGGTCCTGGTGCAGATGGAAGCC
>JAZBPF010000236.1:0-2313 GCA_036351515.1 Pseudomonadales bacterium
CGGACCATCGCCGAGCGCACGGGGCAGCCCATCGAGCGCATCGAGCAGGACACGGACCGGGACTTCTGGATGAGCGCCGAGGAGGCCGTGGACTACGGCATCGTCGGGAAGATCATCGCCGGCATCGGGGACCTCGCCTGAGGTGGCCGGCGGCGCGACCCCTCCCGGCGGTCGCGACGCCGTGCTCGCACGGGTGCGCCGGGCGCTCGGCCGTGCGGGCGGGGCCCCGGCGCCCGACGTCGTGACCGGGCGCCTCGCGTGGCCCGTTCCCAACACCGTCCCCGCCCGCGGGCGCCTGCCGCGGGAGGAGCGCCTCGCGCTCTTCGAGCGCATGGTCCTGGCCTCGCAGGCGAGCCTCACCCGCGTCCCGGGGCGCGAGGCGCTGCCGCAGGCCGTCGCCACGCAGCTGCGCGACGCCCAGCTGCCCCGGCGCGTCGTCCTCGCCCCGGCCTCGCCCCTCGCGGAGCTGCCCTGGAGTGAGGCGCAGGTCGCCGTCGAACGCCGGCTCGTGCGCTCCGGCGACCCCGCGGCCCTCGCGACCGCGGCCGCCGGCATCGCGGAGACGGGCACCCTCGCGCTCCTGTCGGGGCCGGAGAACCCGGTCACCGGCAACTTCCTGCCCGAGCATCAGCTCGTGGTCGTGGACGCCGACGACGTCCTCGCGGCGCCCGAGGACTTCTGGGCGCGGCTGCGTACCGGCGACCCGGAGAGACGCGCCCGACTCCCCCGTACCGTGAACTGGATCACCGGCCCCTCCCGCTCCGGCGACATCGAGATGACCATGCTCATGGGGGCCCACGGGCCCGTGGCGGTGCACGTCCTGCTCGTCGATTGACCGTGCGCGTGCTTCAAAGCGGGCCCCTCACCGTCTAGGGTGGACGCTGCTCCGCTGGCCCGACGGTTCCATGGCACGCGCGCGCACCGCTCCACGGCGGCTCCTGCTGCTGTTCCCGGCCCTGCTGCTCGCGGCCTGCGGGGAGCCGCCGGCGCCCGATCGTGTGGCGGCGCCCCGACCCATCTCCTGGAGCGTGGTGCGCGCGGCCGACGCGGAGGCGCCGCGCACGCTCACCGGGGTCGTCCGCTCGCGGGACCGGGCCGACCTCGCCTTCGAGGTCGGGGGGCGCGTCGAGGCCGTCGCCGTGGAGGTCGGGGACCGCTTCGACGGCGGCGCCGTGCTCGCGCGCCTCGAGGACACGCGCTTCCGCCTCGAGGTGGAGCAGGCCCGGGCGGCGCTCGCGGAAGCGGGGGCGCGTCGCGAGGAGGCGCGCCAGGATCTCGAGCGGCAGGAGACGCTCGTGGCGCGCGAGCTCGCGCCGCAGGCCCGCCTCGATGCCGCCCGCACCGCCTTCGAGGCCGCCCTCGCCGCCGTGCAGACGGCGCGCGCCCGCCTCGGGCTGGCCGAGGACGCCCTCGCGGACACGGTGCTGCGAGCACCCTATGCCGGCGTCGTCGCGGCCCGGATGGTCGAGCCCGCGCAGCAGGTCGCGCCGGGGCGCACGGTGCTGCGGATCCAGGGCTCCGAGGCCGGCTTCGAGGTGGAGGTGGCCGTCCCCGAGACGCTCATCGGTGCGATCGAGGCCGGCGCCGTCCACGACGTCTCGCTCCCGGCGCGGCCCGACCGCGCCTTCCGCGGCCGGGTCACGGAGATCGGGCCGGAGACCGGCGCGGCGCGGGCCTTCCCGGTGATCCTCGCGCTCGTCGAGCCCGGTGCCGGCGTGCGGGCCGGCATGACCGCCGAGGTGCGCATCCCCCTGGCCGAGGTGGCCCTGGACGATGCCGTGACCATTCCGGCGAGCGCCTTCCTGCCGCTGGGCGAGGACCGTCGGGTCGCCTTCGTCTTCGATCCGGAGACGGAGACCGTCTCCCGGCGCGAGATCGAGGTCGTGGATCTGTTCGGCAGCCGGGCGCTCGTGGCCTCCGGTCTCGCCGCGGGCGAGATCATCGCCGACCGGGGCCTTCCGTTCCTCGAGGACGGTCAGCGCGTCACGCGGCTCGACGTCGGCCCGGCGCGCTACCGGGACTGACGTGAACCTCGCCGTCCTCGCCCACGAACACCGCGCCTTCGTCCGGGCCGTGCTCGTCGCCCTCATGGTCCTTGGTGTCGTCAGCTACTTCATGCTGCCGACCCGCGAGGACCCGGAGGTCACGATCCGCGAGGCCGTCGTGCGCACGGTCCATCCGGAACTCTCCGCCGAGCGCGTCGATCGGCTGATCACCCGCCGCGTGGAGGAAGCGGCCCGCGGACTTCCGGAGCTCGAGGAGCTGCGTAGTCTCTCCATGCCGGGCGTGTCCCTCGTGCACGTGGTGGTGCGC
>JAZBPF010000237.1:0-2968 GCA_036351515.1 Pseudomonadales bacterium
CCCCACGCGCGACGGAGCCGTGCCGCTCTCGAGCTTCGTGCTGCGCTCGCCGACGCCGAACGTGGACACGATCCAGCGCGTGGACGCGCGCCCCGTGGAGTACGTGCGGGCGAACGTCGCGCCGGGGGTCCTCGCGGACGACAAGGTGCGGGAGATCCGCGCCTGGCTCGACACGCAGGAGTTCGATCCGGCCCTGGACATCGAATTCCGGGGCGCGAACGAGGAGCAGGCGGCGGCGATGGAGTTCGTGGGCGTGGCGTTCCTGCTCTCGCTGCTCCTGATGTTCGTGCTGCTGGTGACCCAGTTCGACAGCTTCTACCAGTCGGTGCTGATCCTCTTCGCGGTGGTCATGTCCACGGCGGGCGTGCTCCTCGGGCTCGTGATCACCGGCCAGCCCTTCAGCGCGATCCTCACCGGCGTGGGCATCGTGGCCCTCGCGGGCATCGTCGTGAACAACAACATCGTGCTCATCGACACCTACAACGGCCTGCGCAAGGAACGGCCGGACCTCGACGACCGGGACCTGATCATCCGCACGGGCGCCCAGCGCCTGCGGCCCGTGTTCCTCACCACGGTGACGACGATCTTCGGCCTCCTGCCGATCGCCAGCCACGTGAGCATCGACTTCATCGCCCGGGACGTCGTCTTCGGCGGCCGGACGGCGGCCTTCTGGGTGCCGCTGGCCCAGTCCATCGTCTCCGGGCTCACCTTCGCCACGCTGCTCACCCTCGTGGCCACCCCGGCGATGCTCGCCATCCCCGGGCGCCTGCAGGAGACGGTCATGCCCTGGCTGCGCTTCCTGCGCCGTGTCGTCCGCCGCACCTACCTGCGCCTGACGGGACGTCGCGCCCCGGCGGCACGCACGGCCCCGGGAGGGCGGTGAGGCTCGCGCTCCACGCGGAGCGCGGCGGGGACGAGCGCCCGCCATGAGCGCCGGCGGCGTCGACCGCCGACGGCGCTCCGGTGGGCCGGGCGACCGTCCACCACCCGGTCACGGCCGAAGCCCGCTCCCAGAGCGCCGCGCCGACACCCCACTGCGAGAGCCCGCTTCAGCGGCGACGCACCCGGCCGGCCGCGCGGTCACGGCCGAAGTCCGTCCCCACATCGCCGCGCCGACACCCCACTGTGGGAGCCCGCTTCAGCGGCGACGAAGCCGGCCGGCCGCGCAGGTCACGGCTGGAGCCTGTTCCCACGGCACCACGCCGACACCCCATCGCGGGAGCCGGATTCGACGGCGACCGCCGACGGCCACCCGGGCGTGCAACTCGCCTGCACTGCAGCGATCGCGACGGGATTCCGGACCGGAGACGTTCGAGGCGAACGCACGCAGCGAACCTTCGCTGCGCGCTTCGAGGGAAGAAAAAAACCCCGGCGACAAGGGTTTGGGGAGGGGAGGGGAGGATCGTCGCCGGGGTATGGAAACCGGTTCGCGCACGTTCCGCCGTGGCGGAGGCCCTGCGCGCGGGATGCTGCAACGCAACATCCTCGAACAGGGCGAAGAATGGCGCATGGCCGGCGCCCCGTCAACACGATGCCGCCGCGAACGGACGAGGCGGCTGCCCGAGCGGTCCCGGCCCTGCCCGCGCGCTCGTTCCTCCCGGGGACGGGCGCTATGCTCCCGGCCCGGTCACCGCGAGGGGGGAGCCTCGATCATGCGCACGCGAACGCCGTCCCTGGGCGTCCATCTGGGCCAGCAGAACCTTTCCTTCGACGCCATGCGCGCCCTCTGGCGGCGCCTCGACGAGGGCGGCGTCGACTGGATCTCCGCCTGGGACCACTTCTACGAGGCCCCGCCCGCCGGAGGCACCCAGCCCCACTTCGAGGCGCTGGCGACCCTGGGGGCCCTCGCCGCGGAGACCCGGCGGGCGCGCATCGGCTGCCTCGTCTTCTACGTGGGCTACCGCAACCCGGCACTCCTCGCGAAGGCGGCGACGACCCTCGACCACATCTCCGGCGGCCGCTTCGAGCTGGGGCTCGGGGCCGGCTGGCACCACTGGGAGGCCACGGCCTACGGCTACGACTTCCCGCCCCTCGGCACGCGCCTCGACATGCTCGACGAGGCCGCCACGATCGTCCGCGCCCTGCTCACGGAACCACGCACCAGCTTCCACGGCCGCCACTTCCGGGTGGAGGACGCGTCCTGCCTCCCGGCCCCGGTGCAGCCGCGGCTGCCCCTGTGGATCGGCGGCGTGGGCGAGAAGCGCACGCTCCGGCTCGTGGCGCGCCACGCGGACGGCTGGAATGCGGCCTACGTGCCGCCGGAGGAGTTCGCGCGCCTCTCCGGGGTGCTCGATGGCTGGTGCGAGACGGAAGGGCGGGATCCGGCCACGATCCGCCGGGGCATCAACCTCTCCTTCGAGCTCGCCACGGACGCGGCCGGGGCGCAGCGGGCCCGTCGGCGCATGGAGGAGACCTGGGGGCCCATGGCGGACCGGGTCCGCGCCGGCGCGCTCACGGGCACGCCCGAGGAGGCCGTGGAGCGGACCCTCGCCTATCTCGACGCCGGCGCCACGGACGTGAACGTGGCGCTGCGCGCGCCCTGGGACGAGGAGGCCCTCGACGCCTGGCTGGAGCACGTCCTCCCGGCGGTGCGGGCGGCGGCGGCCTGACCTCAGAGCGCCTCGCCGGCGCCCTTCATGCGACAGGTCCAGGCGGCGAGCACCGGCATCATGCACAGCGCGGCCAGGGCGAGGAGCAGGGGCTGGCGGGCTCCGGCCTGCAGGTACCAGCCGGGATCGAGCGCGTGGGTCCGCGCCAGGAAGGCGCCCGCGAAGAGGAACAGGACCGCGGCCGTGAGGACGGCGAGGAGGCGCAGGAGCCAGCTCCGCGGCCGCGCGAAGGTCGCCAGCACGGCGAGCCCGGCGCCGACGCCGTAGGCGACGCTCCAGGGCTCCGCCGCCGGCCGCGCGAGCTGCAGCGGGACGAGCGCGAGGAGTACGACGGCGGCGCCGGCGGTCAGCAGGCGCAC
>JAZBPF010000238.1:0-4750 GCA_036351515.1 Pseudomonadales bacterium
TGCCGCGCATGGGATCGCCCCCGAGGGGCTCGATCTTGATCACCGTGGCGCCGAGGTCGGCGAGGATCGCGCCGGCGCTCGGCGCGGCCATCCAGTTGTCGATCTCGACGACGGTGACGTCGTCCAGCGGTGCGGTCATCGGGGTCCCCCGCCTGCGGTCCGGCGGCGAATCTTGCCGGAATCGGCATGCGGGCGCGACGGCGTCGCCGCCGCCGCGCCCGTCCCTCGGTGGAGTGCCCACGGCGGTGCCCGCCGTGGGGACCGTCGCTCAGGCCGCCTGCCGGGCCGGGGCGGCTGGTGCGACCGGGCCCTCGGCGCCGTCGTCGTCCGCCGGAGGGCGGGAGACGTCCCGGCACAGGAGCATGTCCACGACCCGCGTCGAGCCGCCGGTGTAGAAGCCGGCCTCACGGCCGTCCACGGACGCCGGGTTCTCGAAGGTGCCGAACAGGAGATCCCAGAGCGGCAGGTTGGCGTAGTTCGACCGGTGCCGGCCGCGCTCGTGGTGCACGCAGTGCATCTCCGGGCGCTGGATCAGGTAGCCGAGCCAGCGCGGGGTCCGGACGTTCGCGTGCTGGAACATCGAATTGAAGCCGAGCCAGGCGATCACCAGGGCTCCCGCCTCCGGGGCGAGCCCGAGGAGCGGGAAGAACACGAGCGAGGCGATGGACGCGAACAGGAACAGGTCGATCGGGTGCATGTGGTTCGCCCCGAAGGCGTCCATGCGCTCCGCGCTGTGGTGGACCTGGTGTCCGAGCAGCCAGAGCCAGTCGAAGCGGTGCGCGGCCCGGTGGTAGCCGTAGTGGAACAGCTCATAGACGAGCAGGCCCACGGCCGCGCCGGGCACGATGCCGAGCCCCGAGAGGTCGAGCAGGGTCCGGCCGCCGAGCACCGACTCCCAGAAGCCGGCGTAGACGAACTGCAGCGTCACGGTCACGGCCGTGAAGGCCAGGCCGCGGAGCCGCCAGAAGCGGGGCGCGTCGTAGTGGCGCGCCCGGGTGAGGCCCAGGAGATCCAGGCCGAGGAAGGCCGCGAGAAAGAAGAGCGGCGAGAGCAGGAGCAGGTCGAGCATGGGAGGAACCTCCTCGTGGTTCGACCCGGGCGTCGGCGTCGCGCCGGGCCGGCCTGCGAACAGGCGGGCCCGGAGCCGATGACGGCGGAGCAGGCGGTCGGCGACCGCCCGGAGCCGCGTGCAGCGTCGCGTCGCCATGGGAGCCTCCCGGGTCGTGGTGCTCCGACACCCCGTGTGCCGGATGCGCCCACTCTCGTCCCGGGCGCCGCCAGGCTCCTGAAATCGATCGTCTTTTCTTCCGAAATTTTCCTGCAGGAAAGCTGCAGGGCAGCGCGCGCGGCACCGGAGTAGCATCCCCGGCTCGAGGCGCGCCGGAACCGCGACGGGGAGGCCACCGTGAGCGAGGGCACCGGGACGGAGCACGCACCGCTGCGCGTGGGCGCCTGGCGCGTGCTGCCCCTCGAGGGGCGCATCGTCCGGGACGACAAGGAGGTCCGCGTCCGGCCCAAGGCCATGGACGTGCTCCTCGCCCTCGCCCGGAGCCCGGGGCGCGTCGTGGAACGGGAGACGCTCCTCGCGGAGGTCTGGGGCCGGGCCGTGAGCGACGAGCCGCTCACGGCGGCCGTGGCCGAGCTGCGCCGGGCCCTCGGGGACCGGCGCGCGGATCCCGCCTACATCGAGACCGTCCCCAAGCGCGGCTACCGCCTCGTCGCGGAGGTCGAGCGGCTCGAGGAGGCCACCGCGACGGACGGCCCCGCCGTCGAGACGGCGTCGGCCGCCGGCGTCGCCGCGGCGCCCTCGACCGACGGCCGCCGCCACCGCTCCACCTTGGTGGCCCTCGCCCTCGGTGCGCTGCTGCTCGGGGTCTCGCTGCTGCTCTGGCTCCCGGCGGCTCCGCCGCCTCCGGGCCGGGCGCTCGCCGTGCTGCCCTTCACCCATCCCGGCAGCGAGGCGGACGCCTACTTCGCCACGGGCCTCGCCGACGAGCTGCGCACCCTGTTCACGCGCATCGGGGCCCTGCAGGTGGCGGCGCCGGCCTCCGTCGCCCGCATCGCCGAGCGCCGGGAGGACCTCGAGGCGGTGCGCACGGAGCTCGGGGTCGACACGGTGCTCGACGGCAGCATCCGCCGGGACGGCGAGCGGGTGCGCATCACGGCGCAGCTCGTGGACGCGCGCACGGGCTTCCAGCTCTGGGCCGGCAGCTTCGACCGGGGGCCGGCCGACCTGCTGGACGTGCAGCGGGAGATCGCGGACGCCATCGTGCGCACGCTGCGCATCGAGCTCCTCGGCCCCGAGCAGGCGGCGCTCGCCCGCGGCGTCGAGGCGGATCCCGCGGCCTACGATCTGTACCTGCGGGCGCGCTTCGCGGAGGAGGAGCGCACGGCGGAGGGCTTCGAACGCGCCGCTGCGCTCTACGAGGCGGCGCTCGAGCGGGCGCCGGGCTTCGCCCTCGCGCACGCGGGGCTCGCGAAGACCCGCAGCCAGCAGGCCGATCTGAGCTTCCTCCCCGCGGCCGAGGCCTATGGCGCGGCCGAGGCGGCGGCCGAACGGGCCCGCGCACTGGATCCGGACCTCGGCGAAGCGCACCACGTGCTCGGCTGGGTGGCCCTCTACCACCGGCGGGACTTCCGGGCCGCCGAGGAATCCCTGGACCGGGCGCTGACGCTCCGCCCCGGCGACGCGACCATCGTCTCCGCGCACGCGGCCCTCGAGCTCGCCCTCGGACGGCCGACCCTCGCCGTCGCGGGGCTCCAGCGAGCGGCGCGCCTGGACCCGCTCAATCCCGGGGTGCGCTACAACCTCGCCTACTTCGCCTTCCTCGCCGGCGAGCTCGCCCTCGCCGACGCGGCCCTCGACCGGCTCCTCGCGGACGCGCCGGAGTATCTCGGCGCGCACATGGTGCGGGCCCAGGTGGCCCTCGCGCGGAGCGACGTGGCGGCGGCCCGAGCGGCGGTCGGGCGCGAGCGCCATCCGATCCTCGTCGCCATGGGGCGGGCGCTCGTCGCGCACGAGGCCGGCGACGAGGGCGCCGCGGCCGCGGCCCTCGCGGAGCTGGAGGCGCGCTGGGCCGACGACGCGGCCTACCAGATCGCCCAGGTCCACGCCTATCGGGGCGACGGGGACGCGGCCTTCGCCTGGCTCGCGCGGGCCCTCGAGCAGGGCGATCCGGGGCTGCTGGAACTGCAGGCGGATCCCTACCTCGCGCCGCTCCGTACCGATCCCCGCTACGCGAGGCTGCGCGAGCGCGCCGGCTTCCGGGCCCCCGAGGAGCGGCGCCGCGCCCAGGTGCCGACGCCGGAGGCGGCGACCGTGGCGAGCACGAGGCCCGTGAGCACGACGAGCGTGTGCACGCCGGGGACGTCGAGCTTCCCCGCGTGCAGCGGATAGGCCCAGTCGTCGAGGAAGGCGAGGAAGCCGCCGTCGGTGGCGTCGTAGCGGGAGAGCAGCCGGCCGGAGGCGTCGACGACCAGACTCGAGCGGCCGTTCGGATGGGCCTCGCCGTCCCGGCGCAGGCGCAGGGTCACGCGGCCCTCCGGAAGGCCGCGCAGGTCCAGGAAGCGCACGGCCGCGTCGGGCCAGGCGCGGGCGGCCGCTTCCAGCACCGCGCCGAGGGTGGCGGCGTCCGCCGTCGCGGGCGCCGTGGTGGTCGGCGCCGCGAGGGTCTCGGGCGCCGGCAGCCCCGGGCGCCAGGCCCAGTGCCAGGCGAGGAGCAGCCCGCAGGTGACGACCACGGCGATCGGCGCCGTGGCCAGCGCCCCCC
Organism: Pseudomonadales bacterium; assembly: GCA_036351515.1. Lineage (GTDB taxonomy): Bacteria > Pseudomonadota > Gammaproteobacteria > Pseudomonadales > Azotimanducaceae > JAZBPF01. The sequence continues at coordinate 3,771 of JAZBPF010000238.1, forward strand.
ACTGGCGATGGGCCAGCATCCAGCGCCCGCGCGTCATGCGCTGCGGGAACAGCTCGCGCAGGCGCACGCGCGGCACGCCGCGGGCGAAGAGAATCCGCCCGAGGGCGACGGCGAGGAGCGTGACGATCGCGAACGCGCCGGCGACGGTGCGGCCGGTCTCGCCGGCGAGCAGGTGCACGTGGAGGTCGAAGAGCACCCCGAAGGGCGAGCCGCGCTCGTCCCAGCGCGCGAGGAGCCGTTCGCCGCTGGCGCTCACGAGGGCGCGGCCGTCCCCCGTCAGGTAGACCAGCCAGCCGTTCCGTCCGGCGCGCGGCGCGTCGAGGAGCGTCGCCTCCCCGGGACCGAAGTGCGCGGCTGCCCGCGACGCGGCCGCTGCGAGGGCGGCCGCGGATCGCGGCTCCGGTTCTCCGGCGAGTTCCCCGTGCTGCAGCCGCCAGACCGTCTCCCGGTAGGCGAGCACGATCCCGGAGACGGCGGTCGCCAGCACCACCAGCGCCACGACGAGGCCGAGGCGCCGGTGGACGGTCCCCAGCGCAGGCGCCGATCGTGCGCGCGGACGGGCGGTCGCAGCGCCCTCAGCGGCCATGAGGGCTTCCCGTTGGACTGGCTCGGTCAGCTGTCGCGAACCGCTGGCCCGCAGCGGCGCGTGCGTGAGGTACGCATGCCAAGGGTGGTCTCGCGGTTCCGTGGCCTGCAGAGAGGGCCGATGGTGCGGCGCGCCCGCTGCGGATGCAACGCGTTCTCACTCAGTGGATCCGGAAGATGACAGTTTGACCCGGTCGTGACGCCTGCCTAGGCTGCGCGGGTCCTGGGGTTCCGGCCGGCGACGAGCCCGCCTGATTCCCCTCCTGCGACCCCCCTCTCCGTGACAAGAGGATCTTCCCGGTGCGAATCGCGGTGCTCGGCGGTGACGGTTTCGTGGGCTGGCCGACCAGCCTCCACCTCTCCCAGCTCGGCCACGAGGTGACGATCGTCGACAA
>JAZBPF010000239.1:0-5289 GCA_036351515.1 Pseudomonadales bacterium
CCGTTGATGGACGCCAGCCCCGCGGCGACGCGCTCCTCGTAGCGCACGTGGCGCGGGTCCACGACCATCATCATGGCCGTGACCCAGATGTCGTCGTGGTGGCCGTCGTTGCGCGTTTCCTCGACCCCGAGTTCCCGCGCCGTGAACTGCTCCGTGGCCTCCCAGCCCGGGTCGTAGAACTCGCGCACGAAGTGCACCCGCGTCGGCTCCTCGGCCCAGCGGGCGTTCAGGCGCTCGGCCACGTTCGCCATGCCGCGCTGGTTGCCGCCGCTGTCGCCGAGCAGGACGACGTCCGTGAAGCCCGCCTGCTTCAGGCTGGCGGCCAGATCCTCGAGGAGCGCCTCGTAGGTCTCGGGACGCAGGCTCAGGGTGCCCGGGAAGCGCATGGCGCCCGTGGGGGGATCGATGTCGCCCTCGGGCACGAACTTCACGATCGGGGCGCAGAGCGCGTTCCCCAGCTTCGCGGCGAGCACCGGGCAGGTGGCCTCGAGGATGTAGTCGTGCTTGCCGGTGGCGAGGAAGGGGCCGTTCTCCTCGATGCCGCCGGTGGGGACGATCACCGTGGTGGTCCCCGCGGCGATGGCGTCGCGCACCTCCATCCAGGTGAGTTCCTCGAGCCAGGGGGAGGGCCGGGCCGCGATCGGGCGCTCGGCCGCGAGGCGCCGGGCGAGGGTCGCGTCGTCGCCCTCGGCCGTGAGACCGGGAACGGCGGGCAGCAGGAGCGTCAGGGCGGCGAGCAGGGACTTCGGAACACTGAAGCTGGGGTGCAAGGGCGCGTCCTCGTGCGGTGGGCATCGCGAGGATGCTAACGGAAACGGCGGCGGACCTTCGCGCCCGGCGGGCGCCCACGTTGACAGCTCCGTGACGCTCCCGCCTAATCGGGCGTCGCGCCGCCCGGGGGTGGGCGCGCCGTGGTTCCGCTGTTCCGGTCGAGATTCCGCCTTGCTCCGAGTGCTCCGCCGTCTTCCGGCACTGGTCCGCCTCTGCCTGCTGCTTCCCTGCGTCGCGTCGGCCGCGGAGCCCGTGGGCGACGCGGCGTCCGAGGCGGAGCGCATCGCACGCGGCCGCTATCTCGCCATCGCCGGCAATTGCGCGAGCTGCCACACGGCAAGGGACGGCGCCTTCCTGGCCGGCGGACTGCCCTTCGAGACGCCCTTCGGGACGCTCTATTCCACGAACATCACCCCCGATCCGGAGACCGGCATCGGTCGCTGGAGCGAGGCCGATTTCCTCGCCTCCATGCGCCACGGGATCCGCCCGAACGGCGAGCACCTCTATCCGGCCTTTCCCTACACGGCCTTCACGAAGGTCACGGACCAGGACGCGGCGGCGCTCTTCGCGTACCTGCGCTCCGTTCCGGCCGTGCGGCGGGAGAATCCCGAGAACGCGCTGTCCTTTCCCTTCGGCTTCCGGCCGCTGCTCGCGGTGTGGAAGGCGCTCTTCTTCGAGCCCGGCGTCTTCGCGCCCGACGCGGAGCGCTCCGAGGCCTGGAACCGGGGGGCCTACCTCGTCGAGGCCCTCGGCCACTGCAGCGCCTGTCACTCGCCCCGCAACGGCCTCGGCGCGGAGGAGGCCGAGCGTGCCTACGCCGGTGGCGAGTACCTCGACCACGTCGCGACAGGTGCGCACCGACCCTGGGCGGCCCCGAACCTCACGGGCAGCGAACGGGGCCTCGGGCTCTGGTCCGAGGACGACCTCTTCGCGTACCTGAAGACCGCGCGCAACGACTTCCTCGAGAGCTTCGGCCCCATGAACGAGGTGGTCATGAACAGCACCCGCCTGCTGTCGCCGGAGGACGTGCGGGCCATGGCCCTCTACCTGAAGAGCCTGCCGGCGATCGACGAGCCTGCGCCCGCGGCGCTGCCCGACCGCCAGCTCCTCGGGCGCGGCCGCACGATCTACAACCTGCACTGCGGCACCTGCCATCTGCCCACCGGCAAGGGCGACCCGGAGATGGCGCCGCGCCTCGATCGCGGCAGCCTCGTGGTGCAGGCGGCGAACCCCGCCTCCATGATCAACGCCATCCTCTACGGCCCGGAACCGCCGGAGCCGCCCCTCGCGCCGCGCTGGCGTCATCCCATGGAGGCGTACCGCCACGAGCTCGACGACGAGGAGGTCGCGGCGGTGGCGACCTTCGTCCGTCACTCCTGGGGCAACGCGGCGGGCACGGTCACGGCGGAGCAGGTGGCCCGCCAGCGCTGAGGACCGTCCTGCGGTGATATCTTCGGAATCGCGAACCATGCGAGAGAAGTCGAGCTTGTCGATCCGGACCTTCCAGCTCCCGCTGGCGCTCGCCGCTGGGCTCCTGCTCGCCGCCTGCGCGCCGGTGCCGGAGGAGGGCGCCGAGGCGTCCTCCGCGGCGCGGACCCGGCTGCTGACGAACCAGCAGTACGCGAACGCCATCGCCCAGGTCTTCGGCTCCGATGTGGCCGACAGCGTGATCCCGCCCATGCCGCCCATGCAGCGCACGGACGGGCTTCTGGCTTCCGGCGCCGCCAGCGCGGGCCTCACCTCGGACCAGCTCTCGCAGATCCAGCAGGCCGCGGCGTCCGTGGCCGCGCGGGTGGTCGACGACCAGCATCGGCACTTCCTCGTGCCCTGCGAACCGGCCTCGCCGGCGGCGCCGGACGAAGCCTGCGCGCGGAGGTTCCTCGAGGAGACGGGCCGGCTCCTGGAGCGGCGCCCCGTGGACCCGGAGCGCCTCGACGCGCTCGTGGCCATCGCCTCCCGCGCCGCGGAGCAGACCGAGGACTTCCACGAGGGCCTCGCCCTCGCCCTGGAGGCGATCCTCATCAGCCCCGAGTTCCTGTTCCTGGCGGACCGCGCCGAGCCCGACCCGGCGCGCCCCGGGGTGCTGCGCCTCGACGGCTGGTCCCTCGCCTCGCGCCTGTCCTTCTTCCTGTGGAACGCGCCTCCGGATCCGGTGCTCCTCGACGCCGCCGAGCGCGGCGAGCTGCACTCGGAGGCGGGGCTCGCCCGGCAGGTCGAGCGCATGCTCGCGAGCCCGCGCCTCGAGGCCGGCATGCGTGCCTTCTTCGACGACATGTTCGCCTTCGACGCCTTCGACAGCCTCGCGAAGGACCCGCAGGTCTACCCCATGGTCACCGGCGCGACGCTCCGGGACGCCCGGGAGCAGACGCTGCGCACGGTGATCGACCACCTGCTCGTGCGCGAAGCGGACTACCGCGATCTCTTCACGACCCGCCGCACCTTCCTCTCCATGCCGCTGGCCGCGGTCTACGGCACGCCGGCGGACCAGGGCTGGATCCCCTACGAATTCGACGCGGACGCCCCGAGGCCGGGACTGCTGACCCACGTGAGCTTTCTCGCGGCCCACTCGCACGCGGTGCGCAGTTCGCCGACGAAGCGTGGCAAGGCCCTGCGCGAACTCTTCCTCTGCCAGAAGGTGCCCGATCCGCCGCCGAACGTGGACTTCTCGGCGCTGGAGGAGGCCGAGGGCGCGGCCACGGCACGCGAGCGACTCGCCGTGCACAACGAGAATCCGGCCTGCGCCGGCTGCCACCTGATCACCGATCCCATGGGGCTCGCGCTGGAGCACTTCGACGGCGCGGGTCGCTGGCGCGAGACGGAGAACGGCGCGGAGCTGGACGTCCGCGGGGAGCTCGACGGGGTCACCTACGACGACGTCGATGGACTGGCCGAAGCGCTGCGCGACCATCCCAAGCTGTCCGCCTGCCTCGTGGACCGCGTCTACGCCTGGGGGACCGGTGGTCCCGTCTCGCCGCGCCGCGACCGGCCCGTCCTCGAGCGGCTCGAGGAGGACTTCGTGGCGGCGGAGTACCGCCTGCCGGCGCTGCTCCGGGCCGTCGCCTCGAGCCCTGCGTTCCGGACCGTGCGTCCCGCCGAGGCCCCGGAGCCGGCCGTGGACGAGGCGGGACCGAGCCGTGCCGAGCGCATCCAGCAGGCGCTCGCGAACGTGGAGAGCCCTCGATGAGCAAGCTGACCCGACGTCGATTCCTGCGGGGAACCCTGAAGGGCGCGGCCGTCTCCGTGGCGCTGCCCCTCCTCGACGTGTTCCTGAACGACAGCGGCACGGCGCTCGCCTCCGGCGCGCCGATCCCCCTGCGCTTCGGCACCTGGTCCTGGGGCCTCGGCATGAGCGAGCCGATCTTCGTGCCGAAACGCACCGGCGCGAACTTCGACCTCCCGGAGGAGATCGCGGCGCTGGCGCCGGTCCAGAAGCACATCAACCTGTACACCAACTTCCACGTCTTCAAGGACGACGCGCCGAACCTCTGCCACCACTCGGGCTGGGTCGTGCTGCGCTCCGGCACCGCGCCCATGACCCGCGAGAACCGTCCGGGGGAGACCCTCGACGTGACCGTGGCGCGGCAGATCGGCAACGCCACGCGCTTCCGCAGCCTCTCGGCGACGGCGACCGGCGACGTGCGCGACAGCTTCAGCTACGAGGGCGGCAACCGGGTGACGACGCCGGAGTGGTCGCCGCTGCGCTTCTATCAGCGCCTCTTCGGCGACGGCTTCCAGGACCCGAACGCCACGACCTTCACCCCCGATCCTCGCCTGCTCGTGCGCAAGAGCGCGCTCTCGGTGGTGCGCGACGACGCCAGGCGCCTCGAGAAGAGCCTCGGCCAGGCCGACCGCGCGCGCCTCGATCAGTACTTCACGGGCATCCGGGACCTCGAGCGGCGCTTCGACCTCCAGCTCACGAAGCCCGAGCCGCGGGAGGCCTGCGTGCTCCTCGACGCGCCGCCGGACCTGCCCCAGGGGCTGGACGCGGACCTCGTCTCGAAGCGTCACCGCATGATGGCCGAGCTCATGCTCATGGCCGTCGCCTGTGACCAGACGCGGGTCTTCAACCTCTTCTACGCCGCCGCCTTCTCGGCGACGACGAAGCCCGGCTACGACAAGCCGCACCACACGGCCACGCACGAGGAGGCGGTGGACCCGGAACTCGGCTACCAGCCGAACGTGTCCTGGTACACGCGCCGCGCCATGGAGGAGTGGGCCTGGTACGTGCAGCGTCTCGCGGACTTCAGGGAGGGGGACGGATCCCTTCTCGACCACTGCTTCGTGTACGCGACCACGGACCAGTCCTTCGCGAAGCTCCACGCCATCGACGGCATCCCCATGTTCAGCGCGGGGAACGCCTTCGGCCGCGTGAAGACGGGCCTGCACCTCGACGGCGGCGGGACCCCGGGCTGCCGTCTCGGTTACACGGCGCAGCGGCTCATGGGCGTGGAGATCCCCTCCTGGGGGACGAAGAGCAACCAGACGTCGAGCGAGATCGGTGAGATCCTGGTGTGACCC
>JAZBPF010000240.1:0-29325 GCA_036351515.1 Pseudomonadales bacterium
GCGCTCCACGCCCACCACGGGCACGGGGCCGGCGGCGGCCCGGTCGGCCTCCGTGACGCCGCCGTCCACGCACAGGGCGGCGGCGCCGCGGGCCACGGCGTCGGCGAGATGGCGGCGGCCGTCGTCGCGCAGCCCCGGGACCGCGAGGAACAGCTCGCCGGGGCGCAGGCGTCGCGAATCCATCGCCACGCCGGCGACGGCGACCGCAGGCACCGCGGCCACGGGCTCGACCCCGGCGGCGTCGAGGAGCGCGGCGAGCGGACGCTTCTGGGCTCCCACCATGGTCATCCCGCGGGCTCCGCTGCGGGGCCGCCGCGGACGCGCTGCGCCAGTTCCACGTCCGGCGCCACGTTGAGGAGCCGGAGCGCGCCGCCCACGACCCGCGCGAACACGGGGGCGGCCACGCGGCCGCCCCCCGCGTCCTCGGAGCGGGGCTCGTTGATGAGCACCACCGCCGTCACCCGCGGATCGCTCGCCGGCGCGAAGCCCGCGAAGTAGGCGAGGTGGCGCGCGTCGTCGTAGCCGCCGGCGGTGACCTTGCGGGCGGTGCCGGTCTTGCCGGCCACGCGGTAGCCGGGGATCGCCGCGCGCGCGGCCGTGCCCTCGTCGCGGACGACGCCCTCGAGCATGGCGGCGATGCGCTCGGCGATCGGGGGCGCGAGCACGGGCCGCAGGGCCGGCGCCGGGGCGTCCTCCTCCGCACGCAGGAGCGTCGGCGTCGCGATGGCGCCGCCGTTGGCGAAGACCGTGTAGGCCTGGGCGATCTGCAGCGGCGTCACGGCGAGGCCGTAGCCGAAGGCGAAGGTGATCCGGTCGATGAGGGGCCAGGGCCCGGAGCCCGGCAGCCGGCCCGCGACCTCCCCGGGGAATTCGACGCCGGTGGGCGCGCCGAGGCCGAAGCGGGCGAACACCTCCCGGAGGGGATCCTCCTCGAGCGCGAGGGCGATGCGCGAGATCCCCACCTGGCTCGACTTGGCGATGATGCCGGCGAGGTCGAGGCGCCCGTAGTCGAGCGGGTCCTTGATGGTCTTGCCGCCGAGGTGCACCCAGCCCGGCGAGGTGTCGATCACCTGGTCCGCGCGGAAACGGCCACTCTCCAGGGCCGCGGCGATCGTCAGCGGCTTGACCGTCGAACCCGGCTCGTAGACGTCGGTCACGGCCCGGTTGCGCAAGCGGTCGAAGCGCTCGGTGACCGGGGCGTTCGGGTTGTAGGAGGGCTGGTTCACCATGGCCAGCACCTCGCCGGTGCGGTTGTCCAGCACCACCACGGACCCCGAACGCGCCCCGTACTGGCCGACAGCGGCCTTCAGCTCCCGGTAGGCGAGGTACTGGAGCCGCAGGTCGATGGCCAGCGCGAGGTCCCGCCCTGCCTCCGCGGCACGCAGGTACTCGAGGTCGCGCACGACCCGGCCCCGCCGGTCGCGGATCACGCGCTTCGCGCCGGGGCTGCCGGCGAGCCACGCGTCGTAGGCGCGCTCGATGCCCTCGAGCCCCTGATCGTCGACGTTGGTGATGCCGACCACGTGGGCCGAGACCTCGCCGGCGGGATAGTGGCGCTTGTACTCCTCCTGGAACTCGATGCCGGCCAGGTCGAGGGCCGCGATCTCCCGGGCCTGCGCCGGCGGTACCCGGCGCCGCAGGTAGAGGAACTCGAGGCCGCGCGCCCGGCCCTCCTCGATGCGGGCGCGCAGGGCACCCGCTTCCGTGTCGAGCCGGCGTGCGAGCTCCTCGAGCTCCTTCGGTCCGGCCGCGAACAGCTGGGGGTTCGCCCAGACCGAGAGCACCGGCGTGCTCACGGCCAGGGGCTCGCCGCGCCGGTCGTGGATCACGCCCCGGGAAGCCTGGATGGAGAGCGTGCGCACGGTCCGCGCGTCGCCCTGGCGCTTGAGGAAGTCACGCTCCGCCTCCCCCTGGAGGAGCACGACGCGCAGGCCGACGCCCGCGGTCGCCAGCGCCAGGGCGGCCATGACGAGCCCCACGCGCCAGCGCCCGCTGCGCGCGCCGTCGCCGCGCCGGGCCGCCTGGGGACGTCGGCGCCGGGCGCTCACGGCTGCACCAGCAGGGTTTCGTCGATGCCGGGCATGCGCATGCCGAGCTCCTGCGTCGCCACGGACTCGACGCGCGCGTAGGCGGAGAAGGTGCTGCGCTCGAGGAGCAGGCGTCCGCGCTGCTCGAGGAGCCCGTCGCGCTCCACGCGCAGGGCCTCGAGCTCGGCGAAGAGGCCGCGGGTACGGTGCGAGGCCTGCACCGCGGCCAGGGCGGAGACCGTGAGCAGGAGGCCCAGGACGAGCGCGAGGCGCACGCCGGGTGCGGCGAGCGCCTCCGCGAGGGCGGCCACGGGACCCGCGGGCGGCGCGCTCACGCGGCCTCCGGAACGGGCCGGTCCACGCGCTCCGCCACGCGCAGGGTCGCCGAGCGCGCGCGGGGGTTGTCCCGGAGCTCCGCCTCCCCCGGGCGGATCGCGCGGCCCACGCGACGCAGGCGCACGCCCGCGGCGGCCGGCGGCACCGGCAGCCCGCGGAGCACGGGATCCCCGCGCTCCTCGTCGCGCATGAAGCGCTTCACGATCCGATCCTCCAGGGAATGGAAGCTGATGACGGCGAGGCGTCCGCCCGCCTCGAGCACGTCCACGGCGGCCTCGAGCCCGCGACGCACCTGCCCGAGCTCGTCGTTGACGGCGAGGCGCAGCGCGAGGAACACGCGCGTCGCCGGATGCTTCTCGCGCTCCCGCGACGGCTGCGCCGCGGCCACGAGCTCCGCGAGGGCGCCGGTGGTCTCGATCGGCTTCTCCGCCCGCGCGCGGACGATGGCGCGGGCGATGCGTCGGGCGTGGCGCTCCTCGCCCAGCTCCCGGAAGACCTGCGCGAGCTCCTGCTCGGAGGCCCGCGCGACGAAGGCGGCGGCGCTCTCCCCCGTCCCGGCAGCGCCCTCCATGCGCATGTCGAGGGGGCCGTCCAGGCGGAAGCTGAAGCCGCGGGCGGGGTCGTCGAGCTGCGGCGAGGAGACCCCCAGGTCCATCAGCACGGCGTCCACCCGGCCCTCGGGGACCGCCTCGCGCACCACTTCCGCGAGCCGGTCGAAGGCGCCGGGGTGCACGGTGACCCGCGGGTCCTGCGCGGCGAGGGCCCGGGCGGCGGCGACGGCCTCGGGGTCGCGGTCCAGGGCGAGCAGCCGGCCCTCCGCGCCGAGCCGGTCCAGGATCGCGCGCGCGTGCCCGCCCCGGCCGAACGTCGCGTCGACCACGCGGGCATCGGGCTGCAGGGCGAGCGCGTCCACGGCCTCCTCCAGCAGCACGGGGCGGTGCATGGGTCCCGTGCTCATCGCGTCACCGTCAAAGGGAGATCGACTGCAGCGAAGGCGAGCTCTTGAAGTCGGCGAGGCCCACCTCCCGGTGTGCCTCCTGCTCCGCGGCCCAGTGCTCCTCCGACCAGATCTCCAGCTTCTTGCCCTGCCCGAGCACGATCAGCTTCTTCTGGAACTCCGCGTGGTCACGGAGCAGCGGCGGCAGCAGGATCCGGCCACTGCCGTCGAGCTCGAGATCGGTCGCGTGCCCGATCAGCATGCGCTGCAGGCGTCGGGCCACGGGATCGACGTTGGGCAGGGCCTCGAGCTGGGTCTGGATCTCGTCCCAGAGCGGAAGCGGGTAGAGCAGCAGGCACTTCTTCTCGAGGTCGATGGTGACCACCACCCGACCCTCGGAAACCTCGTTCAGCAGCTCACGGACGCGCGCCGGAAGAGCCATGCGGCCCTTCGCGTCCAGACTGACACTGTTGATGCCGCGGAAGAGCACGGTTCATGCCCCTGCGCGACACAGGGAACCAGTTTCCGCCACTTTGTGCCACTTCCTGCCATTTCCCGACACTATAGGAACGGCATTTTTCCCCTGTCAAGCAAGGCATTTGCGTCGCGAGGGGAATCCGACGGGCGTCGCGGAGCGCCGGAGACGCGCAGCGTCCGCTCGGGGTCGGAAGGGGGCGGAAAGGCGTAGCGAAGTCCTGACGAGAAACAGTCAGTTGAAGGGAAAAGCTAGACGCTGTCGAGCCCGCGGCGCAGCGCGCGGAGGCGTCGGGACGTTCGGGGGAAGGTAGGACGGTGAAGGAGCCGGCCGATAAGCCGGGTTCTGTCGTGGGCAGTCATTCATCTGGGATGCGCGTCACCGCGCACCTCAAGCAGCCTACCCGGATCCGGTGCGGACCACACCGTGGGATCCCTATTCGGCCTTGCTCCGGGTGGGGTTTACCCTGCCACGCGTGTTGCCACGCGCGCGGTGCGCTCTTACCGCACCCTTTCACCCTTGCCTCCGCTCGCGCGGATCGGCGGTCTGCTCTCTGTGGCACTTTCCGTGGGCTCGCGCCCCCCAGGCGTTACCTGGCACCCTGTCCTGTGGAGCCCGGACTTTCCTCCCGCCCCGGCGAACGCCGGAAGCGGGCGACTGCCTGGCCAGCTCCTTCACCGAGGCCGATCATGGGGCCCGCCGGGGCGCGGCACAAGGCGCCCGGCGCTCACCGGCCCCGCTTCCCCTCCCGTTCCAGGGCCCGCTGGTAGAGCGCCTGCCGCGGCGCGCCGGTCACGCGGGCGGCCACCTTCGCGGCCCGGGAGGCCGGGAGCTCCTCCAGCAGCGCGTCGAGCAGGGCCTCGGCGTCGAGGGTGGCCGGCTCCGGCACCGCGGACGCGCCCTCCACCACCACCACGAACTCGCCCCGCGCCGGTTCCGCCTCGGTCCGCAGGAGCTCCGCGAGCCCCGCCAGCTCACCGCTCCGGTGCGACTCGAAGCGCTTGGTGAGCTCCCGTCCGACCCAGGCGCGCCGCTCCGGCCCCAGCACCTCCGCGCCGTCCTCGAGCATCGCGGCGATGCGGTGCGGCGCCTCGTAGAACACCAGGGTGCAGGGCTCCCGGGCGAGCGCCGCGAGCGCCTCCCGGCGAGGCCCGCTCCGCGCCGGCAGGAAGCCCTCGAAGCGGAAGCGGTCCGTGGCGATGCCCGCCACCGAGAGCGCCGCCGTGAGCGCGCTCGGACCGGGAATCGGCCGGACCGGGAGGCCCGCATCGACGCAGGCCCGCACGAGCCGGTAGCCCGGGTCCGCGATGAGCGGCGTGCCCGCGTCGCTCACGAGCGCCACGTCCCGCCCTGCCCGGAGCGTGTCGAGCAGCTCGGGAATCCGCCCCGCCTCGTTGTGCTCGTGGAGCGAGCGCAGGGGTACGTCGACGCCGAGGTGCGTCAACAGGGTCCGGGCGCGTCTGGTATCCTCCGCGGCCACCAACGAGACGCGCGCGAGCACCGTCCGGGCCCTCGCAGACAGGTCCTCGAGGTTGCCGATGGGCGTCGCGACCACGTACAGCGTGCCGCTCCGGATGTCTCCGTCCCCTTCCGCCACTGCATCCCGCCCCGCGCGCTCCCGATCCGGCCGCGCAGTCTATCGCACGCTCTGCGCGAGCCTCGTCCTGCTCCTCGGGGCCTGCGCCGCGCCCGGGCCGGGCCCGACGGCACCCAGCGCGACGGTCCCCGCGGTCGACGAGGCCGGACCCGAGGCGCTCCTCGCCCGGGCCGAGCGGGCGGGGGCGACGGAAGCCGCGCTGCTGCGCCTCGACGCCGCCGAGGCCTGGGCGGACGCAGGGGAGCTGGAGCTGCTCGCCGGCGTCCTCGACGCCCTCGACGAGGCCGCCCTGCCCCCGGACGCCCGGCCCCGCCTGACGCTCCTGCGCGCGCTCGACGCCCTCGAGCGGGGCGACGCCGACCGCGCCCTCGCCCTGCTGCGGACCACCCCGGACGCCCGCTACGACTCCACCCTGGACGCTGCGGGGGTCGTGCGGGCCTCCCGCATCCGCGCCCGGGTGCTCGCCGCGGCGGACCGGCCGCTGGAGGCGGTCCGGGAATGGGTCTTCGTCGAGGGCCTGCTCGACGATCCCGAGGAACGGCGCGCGGTCCGCGAGGCGCTCTGGCGCACGCTGACGAGCCTCGACCCGGATCTCCTCGCGCAGACCCTCGCGGGGCTCGGCAACGAGCCCGTACTGCGCGGATGGCTCGAACTGGCGGAGGTGGCCCTCGGCCTCCATCCGACCCTCGAGGCCCAGCTCGAGGCGGTCGACCGCTGGCGCCGGCGCTGGCCCGGTCATCCCGCGGCGGACCCGCTGCCCGAACGCATCGCGCGGCTCCCGGCGCTGCTGGAGGGGCGGCCCCGCCGGGTGGCGCTGCTCCTGCCGCTCTCCGGGCCCCTGGCCGCCGCCGGCGAGGCGGTGCGCGACGGCTTCCTCGCCGCCCACTTCGAGGCCCTGGCCGCGGGCGCCGCCACGCCGCGGATCACGGTGTTCGACACGGCGGCGCAGGAGCCGGACGCCGCCTACCTCCGCGCCGTGGACGCCGGCGCGGAGCTCGTCGTCGGCCCCCTGGCGAAGGACGCGGTCGACGCCGTGGCCGCGCTCCCGGCCCGCGAGGTCCCCGTGCTCGCCCTGAACACCGCCTCCGGCGCGTCCGCACCCGACCTGATCCAGTTCGGCCTCCTGCCGGAGGACGAGGGGCGGCAGATCGCCCAGCTCGCCCACGAAGCAGGCCATCGCCGTGCCCTCGCCGTCGTGGACCGCGCCCCCTGGGCGCAGCGCCTCGCGGACGCCTTCCGCGACCGCTTCGAGGCGCTCGGCGGCACCGTGGTCGCCACGCGGACCTTCTCCGCTCCCCGGGACATCGGCGACGCCGTGGCCGACGGTCTCCTCGTGCACGACAGCGAGGCCCGGGCGCGGGAGCTGCGGCGCGTGCTCGGGGACGGCTTCGAGTTCGAACCCCGCCCCCGGGGAGACCTCGACCTCGTCTTCGCGGGCGTCGACCCGGTGGCCGGCCGGACCCTGAAGCCCGCCCTCGAGTACTACTTCGCCGGGAACCTCCCCGTGTACGCGTCGTCCCACGTCTACGACGGGGGCGCCCAGGACGAGGGCCTCGACGGCATCCGCTTCTGCGACATGCCCTGGCGCCTGGTGGAGCTGCCCACGCGGCGGGAGATCGAACGCGCCGGCGAGGAGGCGGGGCGCGGAAACGCGGCCTTCTACGCGCTCGGCGTCGACGCCTGGCGCCTCCACGCGCGCCTCGACGCGCTCCGGGCCGGGGACCGGGTCGCCGGCGTCACGGGCACGCTCCGGCTCGATCCCGAGGGGCGGCTCACCCGGTCCCTCGACTGGGCGATCATCCGCGCGGGACGCGCCGTGCCCCTGCCCCGCGTGGCCGCCACCGGACCGTGAGCGTCGTGCGCCATGCCGTCGCCCGGGCCCGCGGCCGGGCCGCGGAGCGCCGGGCGGAGCGGCACCTGCGCGCGGCGGGGCTCGTGACCGTGACCCGGAACTGGCGCTGCCGGGGCGGCGAGCTCGATCTCGTCATGCGCGACGGCGCGACGCTCGTCTTCGTGGAGGTGCGGGCCCGGACCCGCGGGAACTTCGCCAGCGCCGCCGAGTCCGTGGGTCCGCGCAAGCAGGCCCGGCTCGTGCACGCGGCGGAGGCCTTCCTGCAGACGCTCTCCGAGCTGCCGCCGTGCCGCTTCGACGTCGTGACCGTCGAGCGCGAGGCGGGCGCCGAGGCGCAGCTCGCCTGGATCCGCGACGCCTTCGAGGCGCCGCGCTGAACGACCATGCCGTCCCGGCCGGAGGAACCGCTCCCGTGAACCGAACGCTTCCGCTCCTCGTCCTGCTCCTGCCCGTCCTCGTCGCCTGCGCGGGCCGCAGCCCCGCGCCGGAATCCGTCGCGGAGCCGGTGCGCGACCCCCGGGAGCGGGACATCGGGACCATCGTGGACGACCAGCGCATCGAGACCGTCGGTCTCGTTTCGATCCGTCGTGCGGATCCGGGCCTGACGGACGCGCACGTGAGCGTCACGAGCTACCACGGGGTCGTGCTCGTCTCCGGCCAGGTGCGCGAGCCGCGTCTCAAGGCGCTGGCGGGGCAGGAGCTCCTCGAGGTCGAAGGCGTCCGGCGCGTCTACAACGAACTCGAGATCGGGGGTCCCACCTCGCTGCTGACCCGCTCCGGGGACGCCTGGATCACGAGCAAGGCCAAGGCACGGCTCGTCGCGAGCCGGGAGGCGCCGGGGCTCGACATCAAGGTCGTGACGGAGAACGGCGTGGTCTACCTGCTCGGTCGGGTCCGCCGGGAGGAAGCGGACCAGGCGACGGAGATCGTCCGGACCGTCGGCGGCGTGCGCCGCGTGGTGCGCATGTTCGACTATCTGGAGGGGTGAGGGTCGGCGCTCGACCCGGCGCTCACTTCACGACCTTGAGATGCCCGCCCCGCGGCGGCCCACCGTCGTCGTCCCCGCCGTCCCCGGGCGGCGGCTCGGGCGTCTCCGCGCCCTCGAAGGCCATGCCCGCACCGTTCTCGCGGGCGTAGATGGCCAGCACCGATCCCGGCGGCAGGCGGACCGGCCAGGGCACCCCGCCGAAGCGGCACTCGAAGGTGACGGCGTCGTCACCGAGGTGGAAACCGCGCACCGCGGTCGGCGAGACGTTCAGCACGATCCGGTCGTTCTCGACCGCGTCACGAGGCACCTCCACGCCCGGCAGGGACGCGTCGACGAGGAGATGGGGCGTGCAGCCCGAATCGACGATCCAGTCGTAGAAGGCGCGAAGGAGATACGGTCGCTGTGGCTTCACGAGGCCTCCGGCTCCCGAACCGGACCCCCGACGAGGAGCGCCCGGATCCGATCCCCGGAACCGCCGCGGCGGGCGGTCCCGAGCGGACTCAGTCCTGCATCTCCTGTTCCTGCTCGGACAGGCTCGCCTGGAACCCGTCGCGCTCGAACAGGCGCTCGCCGTACTTGATGAGGGGGCGGCACTGCTTCGGCGGCAGTTCGATGCCCACCAGCGGCAGACGCCAGAGCACCGGTGCCACGCAGCAGTCCACGAGCGTGAACTCGTCGTTCATGAAGAACGGCTTCTCGGCGAAGATCGGCGAGGAGGCGATCAGGCTCTCGCGCAGGGCCTTGCGGGCCTTCGTGAGCGTCGCCTCGCGGCCCTTGCCGGCGAGCAGCACGTCGAGGTGCACACACCAGTCCTGCTGGATCCGGTGCATGTAGAGCCGCGACAGCGCCCGGGCCACCGGGTAGACCGGCAGGAGCGGCGGATGCGGGAAGCGCTCGTCGAGGTACTCCATGATCACCGTCGACTCGTAGAGCACGAGGTCGCGGTCGAGGAGCGTGGGGACGGTGCCGTAGGGATTGAGTTCCTGCAGCTCCTCCGTCTTGTGGTTCACGTCGACCTCGACGATGTCCACGGTCACGCCCTTCTCCGCGAGCACCATGCGCACGCGGTGGCTGTACTGGTCGGACCCGTCCGAGAAGAGCGTCATGGAGGAACGCTTGGAGACGACACCCATCGATTCACCCCGTCTTGTTCTCACCGCCCGTGGGGGCGATCACGGGCACCGCCGTGCGGCGGCCCCGGCCGGACGCGCGTCCGACCCGAACCGCCCTCGCGGCGGCGACCCTGCGGTTCCGGTGCCGGCGGTCCACCCCGCCGGCACCCGTGGACCGGGCCCGGGGCCCGGTCAGTGCACTTCCTTCTGGTACTCGCGACCGAGCAGCCAGCTGAAGACGAACAGGACGATGAGGAACAGGATCACGTAGACGCCGATGCGCTGCCGGTCCTGCTTGTAGGGCTCGCCCGTGTAGTCGAGGAAGTTGACCAGGTCGTAGACGGCCTCGTCGTACTCGGCTGCGCTCAGCAGCCCGGTGCCTTCCTCGACCTCGATGAAGCCGCACTGCTCCTCGGTGACGGCCTTGCCGGGTTCGAGCGCGTCGCGCACCTCGCCGCCGGAGCCCTTCACGGGGGCCTGCTTGCAGACCTTCCGGGGCACGCCCTGGAGCTCGATGAGCACGTGGGGCATGCCGGCATTGGCCAGCACGTCGTTGTTGACCCCGAGCGGGCGGCTCGGGTCGAGGTAGAAGCGGCGCAGGTAGGTGTAGACCCAGTCCGCTCCGCGCACGCGCGTCACCATGGTCAGGTCCGGGGGCGCCGCCCCGAACCAGTTCTTCGAGCCTTCCTCGGGCATCGCGTTGGTGATGTGCGAGCCGATGTCCGCCTCGGAGAAGATCAGGTTCTCCCGGTAGAGGTCCTCCGGGATCCCCAGATCCTGCGCCGTCCGCACGTGCCGCTGGTGCTCGAGCGAATGGCAGCCGAGGCAGTAGTTCATGTACATCTGCGCACCGCGCTGGAGCGACGGCAGATCCGAGTGGTCGGTCTCGATGTGGTCGAGGGCGACCCCCTCGCTGGCGGCGAGCGCGAGGCCCGGCGCCAGCAGCGTGGTCAGGACGAGGACTCGGGACAGCAGCTTCATCACGCGGGCACCCTCTCCGGAACCGGCTTCGTCTTCTCCACCCGCGTGAACCAGGGCATCAGCACGAAGTAGGCGAAGTACCCGGCCGTGCCGATCTGGGCGAGCAGCGTGTACAGGGGGCTCGACGGCTGCGTGCCGAGCCAGCCGAGGAGCAGGAAGGACACGACGAACAGGCCGAGCATGCCTTTCGACAGCCCACCCTTGTAGCGGATCGACTTCACCGGGCTCCGGTCGAGCCAGGGCAGCACCGCCGGCAGGAGGATCGCGCCGACCATGACCACGAAGCCCCAGAACTTGGCGTCGAGGCCGAGGAGCGGGAAGGTCGTGGCCCGGAGCATCGCGTAGAAGGGCGTGTAGTACCACACGGGCGCGATGTGCTCCGGCGTCTTCAGCGGGTTCGCCTCCTCGAAGTTCGGCGGCTCGAGGAAGTAGCCCCCCATCTCCGGCGCGTAGAAGACCACGCCGCAGAAGACGATCAGGAACAGGACGATGGCCGGCAGGTCGTGGCCGATCGTGTAGTAGGGGTGGAACGCGATGGAGTCGAGCGGCTTGCCGTTCTCGTCCTTGTGCTTCTTGACGTCGATGCCGTCGGGGTTGTTCGAGCCCACGTGGTGCAGGGCCACGATGTGCAGGAACACGAGCATGATCAGCATGATCGGCAGCGCCACGACGTGCAGCGCGAAGAAGCGGTTCAGCGTGATCTCGCTCAGCAGGAAGTCACCGCGCACCCAGGTCATCAGGTCGGCGCCCACGACGGGGATCGCGCCGACGAGGGAGACGATCACCTGCGCGCCCCAGTAGGACATGTTGCCCCAGGGCAGGAGGTAGCCGAGGAAGCCCTCGGCCATGAGCAGCAGGAAGATCGCCATGCCGAAGAGCCAGATCAGCTCCCGCGGCTTGCGGTAGGAGCCGTACATCATCCCGCGGAACATGTGCAGGTAGACGACGATGAAGAATGCCGAGGCCCCGGTGGAGTGCAGGTAGCGCAGGAGCCAGCCGAGCTCCACGTCGCGCATGATGTACTCGACGGAGGCGAAGGCCTCGTCCCCGCTCGGGACGTAGCTCATGGTGAGCCAGATGCCCGTGAGCAGCTGGTTGACCAGCACGACCACGGAGAGCACGCCGAAGAGATACCAGACGTTCAGGTTCTTCGGGGCCCAGTACTTCGAGAGGTGGTACTCCCAGGTCTCGATGAGCGGCATGCGCTCGTCGACCCAGGAAAGCGTCTGCTGAAGGCCGCCCGCGATGCCCGTCGTGCGCTCGGAAGACTTCGTCTCGCTCATTACGCGGTCTCCTCATCCTGACCGACCACTACGACGCTGTCGGACTCGAACATGTACGGAGGCACTTCGAGGTTCGACGGCGCAGGGACGCCCGCGTAGACCCGGCCGGAGAGATCGAACTTCGATCCGTGGCACGGGCAGAAGAACCCCCCCTTCCAGTTGCTGTCGAAGGGCTGGGTCCCGACTTCCGGGTAGTACTTCGGAGCGCACCCGAGGTGGGTGCAGATACCGACGAGGAACACGAACTCCTTGTGCTCCTCCCGGGCGCGCCAGAGGTTCTGGGCGTAGGCCGGCTGCTGGGAGACGCGGCCGCTCTCGGGATCCGCGAGGATCGGGTCCATCTCCGGGAGGCGCTCGAGCATCTCCTCGGTGCGTCGGACGACGAAGATGGGCTTGCCGCGCCACTCCGGGATCGGCCCCAGCATCTCGCCGGGCCGGAGCTTGCTGACGTCCACCTTCACCGGCGCCCCGAGGGCACGCGCCTTCGCGCTGGGCTGCCAGGACGCCAGGAAGGGGATGGCCGCACCGACGACGCCGAGGCCGCCGACGACGGCGGTGGCGCCGATGAGGAAGCGGCGCCGCCCCTCGTTCACTTCACCTTCCCCCCCGACGAGATCTGCTGTGCCTTCGCTCACGGAGAATCTCCCTGCTCGAGATGATCGTTGGCTGCGGAGAACGGACGGCTGGAAGGAGGCCGGGCCGCCCCCGCGGGGTGCCCGCGCGCGGCGCGTATCCTACCACAGGCCGCGCGGCTGCCCGTGCGGCCGGACGCTCTTCGCGCCTTCCGGACACGACGAGCGCCCGAACGGTCCGACCGTCCGGGCGCCCGCGACGTGCCCGATGCCCGCCGGGAGTGGCGGGCGGAGCCCTCGGCGCCTCCGGAGGCGTCCTCAGCGCTTGGAGTACTGCGGCCGCTTGCGCGCCTTGCGCAGGCCGACCTTCTTGCGCTCGACCGCCCGGGCGTCCCGGGTCACGAAGCCCGCCCGGCGCAGGGGCTGGCGCAGGGCCTCGTCGTACTCGATGAGCGCGCGCGCGAGACCGTGGCGGATGGCGCCGGCCTGCCCCGAGGGGCCGCCGCCGCGGACCGTCACGCGCACGTCGACGCGGTCGATCATCTCCGTGAGCTCGAGCGGCTGGCGCACGACCATGCACGAGGTCTCGCGCCCGAAGTACTCGTCGAGCGGCTTGTTGTTCACGAGGATCCGGCCCTGGCCGGGACGGATGAAGACCCGGGCGGCGGCCGTCTTGCGGCGGCCCGTGCCGTAGTTGGCGGGCGTGCCGCGGGCGGCGCTGGATGCGGTGGTCATGACGGTGTCCTCAGATCTCGAGCGGCTGCGGCTGCTGGGCCACGTGCGGGTGCTCGGGGCCGGCGTAGACCTTGAGCTTGCGGAACATGGCCCGGCCCAGGGGGTTCGAGGGCATCATGCCGCGCACCGCCGTCTCGATGATCCGCTCCGGATGCTTCTCGAGCATGTCCTTGTAGGCGACCCCGCGGATCCCGCCGGGGTAGCCGGTGTGGCGCCAGTAGGTCTTCTGGTTCGCCTTGTCGCCGGTCACGCGGACCTTCTCCGCGTTGACCACGACGACGTAGTCGCCGGTGTCCACGTGGGGGGTGAACTCCGGCTTGTGCTTGCCGCGCAGGCGGCGCGCGATCTCCGTGGCCAGGCGGCCGAGGGTCTTGCCGCTGGCGTCCACGACCAGCCAATCACGCCGCACGTCGGCGGGTCTGGTGCTCTGCGTCTTCATCCGTGGGGGTCCTCGAGGCCGCGAAGGGGGCCCGGAAAAACGAGGCGCGAATCTTAGCCGCTCCGCGCCGCGGCTGACAACCGGTCCGCGCCGCCCGCTGCGGGGCCCGGCGCGCCCCCGGCGGAGGGGGCCACGCTCAGGCCCGGTGCACCCGCGCCAGGTAGTCGTGGGACTGCATCTCCAGGAGCCGGGAGCGGGTCCGCTCGAACTCGAAGGCGAGGCGCTCGCCCGCGTAGAGGGCGTCGACCGGGACCTCCGCGGACAGCACCAGCTTCACCCCGCGATCGTAGAACTCGTCCACGAGGGCCACGAAGCGTCGGGCCGCGTCGTCCCGGGGCGGGGTGAAGCGCGGCACGCCGCTCACGAGCACCGTGTGGAACTCCCGGGCGAGGGCGATGTAGTCGTTCTGGCTCCGGGGTCCCTCGCAGAGCGCCGGGAAGTCGAACCAGACGACGTCCTCGTGCCGGCCCCGCGTCGGCAGCCTGCGTCCCTCGACCTCGAGGGCGCCGGGCACGGGCTCCGTGCCGCCGGCGAGCGACGCCCAGGACCGGGCCAGGGAGCGTTCGGCCTCCGCGTCCAGGGGCGCGTGGTAGAGCTCGGCCTGCTCCAGGGCCCGCAGGCGGTAGTCCGTACCGCCGTCGAGGTGCACGACTTCCGTGTGCCGCTCGAGGAGGTCGATCGCCGGCAGGAAGTTCCGGCGCTGCAGGCCGTCCCGGTAGAGCTCCCGCGGGGGCACGTTGGAGGTGGCCACGAGGCTCACGCCGCGGGCGAAGAGCGCCGCGAAGAGCTCCCCGAGGATCATGGCGTCGGCGATGTCGGAGACGAAGAACTCGTCGAAGCAGATCACCCGCGCCTCGCCGGCGAGACGCTCCGCCACCTCCTGCAGGGGATCCGCCCGCCCCGCCAGGGCCTTCTGCTCGTCGTGGACCCGGCGCATGAACCGGTAGAAGTGCATGCGCAGCCGGTCCTCGAAGGGCAGGCAGTCGTGGAACAGGTCCATGAGGTAGGTCTTGCCGCGGCCCACCCCGCCCCAGAGATAGAGGCCGCGCTCGGGGCCGGGCTCCTCCCGCCGGAGCAGGCGGGCGAGGAGCCCCGGCTGCGGCCGGGGGGTGGCCAGCCGTCGGGCGAGGTCGTCCAGCAGCGGCAGGACCGCGGCCTGGGCCGGATCGGGGACGACGAGGCCGCGCGCGAGGTCTGCGGCATAGCGTTCACCGGGGGTCATCGCGCGGCGGGGTCCTCGGCGCCGGTCGGGCGGAAGCGGCGCGCATTCTGCCGGGGCCTCCGCCGGCGAGGCAACGCGCGGAGCCCGGCCGCCCACGCGGGCCGGCTCCGGCCCCGCCGCGCGCGGGGTTCCGGGCGGCCCCGGCTCGCGCGCCGATGCACGGCAGCGGCGGTGGATCGCCGCACGAGGCAGGCTAGACTGCGCCGCTCGCCCCGGGAGGAATCCCCGCTCCATGGCCTCGACCCTGCGCCGGACCCTGCCGATCCTCGCCGGCGTCGCCTTCGGGCTGCTCCTGGGTCTGCTCCTCGGCCGCCCGGACCCGGGCCCCGGCGACGCCGGGGCCGGCTACGCGCGCGCCGTGGCCCGGGCGGCCCCGGCGGTCGTGAACATCTACACGGAGCGGGCCGTGGCCCCGCGCACGCACCCCTACTGCGTGCTGCCGCGCTTCCGCGAGTTCTGCGAGCAGCTGCCCCGGCGCGTGGAGGGAAGCCTCGGCTCCGGCGTCATCGTCCGCCCGGACGGCCACGTGCTCACGAACAACCACGTGATCGCGGACGCGGACCGCATCCGCGTGGCCCTCGCCGACGGCCGGGAGGCGCCGGCGGAGGTGGTGGGGACGGATCCGGTCACGGACCTCGCGGTGCTGCGGGTGGATCTGCCCGGCCTCGCCGTGGCCGAGCCGGCCCCGCCGGAGGCGCTGCGGGTCGGCGACGTGGTGCTCGCCATCGGCAACGCCTTCGGCTTCGAGCAGACGGTCTCCCAGGGCATCGTCAGCGCCCTCGGCCGCTACGACATCTTCGCCAACCCCTACGAGGCCTTCATCCAGACCGACGCGGCGGTGAATCCCGGCAATTCCGGCGGCGCGCTCGTCGACGTGGAAGGACGACTCGTGGGGCTGAACACGCTCATCTTCAGCCGCTCCGGCGGCTACCAGGGCATCGGCTTCGCGATCCCGGCGCGCCTCGCCCTCGAGGTGCTCGACGAGATCGTCGCCCGGGGGGAGGTGGTCCGGGGCTGGCTCGGCGTGGAGGTGGATCTCGCGGCCCCCGCCGCCGACGGCCTGACCGTGGCCGCCGTGGCGCCCGGGGGGCCGGCGGAGCGGGCGGGGCTGCGCCCCGGCGACGTGATCCGCAGCGTCGACGGCGCGCCGGTGGAGAGTGCCCGCGAGGTGGTGCAGCGCATCGCCATGCTCGAGCCGGGCCGGCCCGTCGTGCTCGGCCTGGAGCGCGGGGACCGCTCCCTGAGCGTCACCGCCGAGGTCGGGCGCCGCCCCAGCGGGAGCTGAACGGCGGCGCGTCCGCGGTCCCGCAGGGTGTCTCCATGATGCCCGCCGTCGCGAGACGCACCCTGGGGCTGCCGGACAAGGCGTGAGGGCCGCAGCGAGTGGGAGCAGGGCCATCGCCCTGTGACCGCTCGATGGGCGTCTCACAACGCCGTCCGGCGGTTCCAGGGGGCGTCGCAGCAGGTGGGCATCATGGAGACACCCTCAGACGCCGCCTTCGTTGTCCCCGTAGCCGGGCACCCGGAGCGCCGCGGCGCGGGCATGGGCGTCGAGCCCCTCGCCCCGCGCGAGCACCGCGGCCCGCCGCCCGAGTTCCGCCGCACCCTCCGGACTGCAGCCGATCAGGGAGCTGCGCTTCTCGAAGTCGTAGACCCCGAGCGGCGAGGAGAAGCGGGCGGTCCCGAAGGTCGGCAGCACGTGGCTCGGCCCTGCCACGTAGTCCCCGATGACCTCCGCCGTGTGCCGGCCGAGGAAGATCGCGCCCGCATGGCGGATCCCCGGAAGCAGCGCGTCCGGATCCTCCACGGCGAGCTCGAGGTGTTCCGGGGCGACGCGGTTCACGAGGGCCACCGCCGCGTCCAGGTCCGCGACGCGGATCAGGGCGCCGCGTCCACCGAGGGAGGCCTCGACGATGGCGCTGCGCTCGAGCGTCGGCAGCAGGCGGGCGACGGCGGCCTCCACGGCGTCGAGGAGCTCCCCGTCCGGGCTCACCAGGATCGCCTGCGCCGCCTCGTCGTGCTCGGCCTGGGAGAAGAGGTCCATGGCCAGCCAGTCCGGATCCTGGGCTCCGTCGGCCACCACGAGGATCTCCGAGGGCCCCGCGATCATGTCGATGCCCACGGGGCCGAAGACCTGGCGCTTCGCCTCCGCGACCCAGGCCCCGCCGGGCCCGACGATCTTGTCCACCCGCGGCACCGTCTCCGTGCCGTAGGCGAGGGCGCCGACGGCCTGGGCGCCGCCGATGCGGAAGACCCGGTGCACGCCCGCGAGCCGCGCCGCCGCGAGCACGAGCGGGTTGCCCTCGCCCCCGGGGGTGGGCGCCGTCATGACGATCTCGCCGACGCCGGCGACGCTCGCCGGCACGACGGTCATGAGCACCGAGGAGGGATAGCTCGCCTGACCGCCGGGCACGTACACCCCGACCCGGTCCAGGGGGAGGACCCGCTGCCCCAGCCGGTTTCCGAGGGCGTCGCGATACTCCCAGGAGCTGCCGCGCTGGTGCTCGTGGTAGGTGCGGATCCGCGCCGCGGCGAACTCGAGGGCCTCCCGCTCCGCCGCGCCGATGCCGGCGAGGGCCGCGTCCAGGGCCTCGGGGCCGACCTCGAGCTCCGCCACGGATCCCGCCTCGAGCCGGTCCAGGCGCCGGGTGTACTCGAGCAGGGCCGCGTCGCCCTCGGTCCGCACCCGGGCGAGGATCTCGCGCACGGTGCGGGCGACGGTCGCGTCCTCGGACGTGTCCCAGTGCAGCAGGGCC
This sequence comes from Pseudomonadales bacterium, assembly GCA_036351515.1. Lineage (GTDB taxonomy): Bacteria > Pseudomonadota > Gammaproteobacteria > Pseudomonadales > Azotimanducaceae > JAZBPF01. Next base: position 17,313 of record JAZBPF010000240.1, read on the forward strand.
GTCAGGGCGGCGTCGAAGTCCGGAGCCCGGGCGTCCAGGCGGAGGGGGCGTACGGTCACGATGCATCTCTCCCGGCCCGCTCGCGCGCCGCCACCACCTCGGCGAGGGCGTCGAGGATGGGACGGATGGTCGCGCGGCGATGCTTCATGGCCGCCCGGTTCACCACCACCCGGGAACTCACCTCGGCGACGAGTTCCAGGGGGGCGAGACCGTTGGCGGCGAGGGTCCGGCCCGTGTCCACGATGTCGACGATGCGGTCCGCGAGGCCGATGAGCGGCGCGAGTTCCATGGCGCCGCCGAGGGGGATGAGCTCCACCTGCTGCCCCCGGGCGGCGTAGAAGCGCCGCGCCACGTTCACGAACTTCGTGGCCACGCGCAGCCGCGGCCCCTGTAGCGGGGGCGCGTCGACGGGCCCCGCGGTCATGAGCCGGCAGCGGGCGATGCCGAGGTCCAGGGGCTCGTAGAAGCCGTCGCCGCCGTGCTCGAGGAGCGTGTCCTTGCCGGTCACGCCGAGGTCCGCGGCCCCGTGCTCGACGCAGGTCGGGACGTCGGCGCTGCGCACGACCACGAGGCGCACGTCCGGATGGGACGTCGGCAGGATCAGCCGCCGGCTCTCCCGCGGGTCCTCCTCGGGGACGATCCCGGCGGCGGTGAGGATCGGGAGCACCTGGTCGAGGATGCGGCCCTTGTTGAGCGCGAGGGTCAGCATGGGTCAGCGCGTGTCCGGGATCCGGCGGACGCGGGCACCGAGGGCCGCGAGCTTCTCCTCGATGCACTCGTAGCCGCGGTCCATGTGGTAGATGCGGTCGATGAGGGTCTCCCCGTCCGCCGCGAGGGCGGCGATCACGAGGCTGAAGGACGCGCGCAGGTCCGTGGCCATGACCGGCGCCGCCCGCAGCCGCTCCACCCCCTCGACGATCGCCGTGCTGTTGCCCTCGATGGAGATCCGGGCCCCCATGCGGTTGATCTCGTGGATGTGCATGAAGCGGTTCTCGAAGATCGTCTCCGTCACCCGGCTCGTGCCCTCGGCCACCGCGTTCATGGCCAGGAACTGGGCCTGCATGTCCGTGGGGAAGCCCGGATAGGGCGCCGTGCGCACGTGCACGCCGCGGGGCCGGCGGCCCTGCATGTCGAGCTCGACCCAGTCCGGCCCCTGGCGGATCTCCGCCCCGGCCTCGGCGAGCTTGAGCAGCGCGGAGTCCAGGAGCACCGGATCCGTGTCCGTGCAGCGCACCCGCCCCCGGCTCGCCGCGCCGGCGATGAGGTAGGTGGCCGTCTCCACGCGATCCGGGAGCACGCGGTGCCGACAGGAGCCGAGGCGCTCCACGCCCTCGATCTCGATCACCGCCGTGCCCGCGCCGCGCACGCGCCCGCCCATGGCGTTGATGAAGTTCGCGAGGTCGACGATCTCCGGCTCCCGGGCGGCGTTCTCCAGGACCGTGACCCCCTCGGCGAGCGCCGCCGCCATCATGAGGTGCTCCGTGCCGCCGACGGTCACCACGTCCATGAGGATGCGGGCCCCGCGCAGGCGCCCGGAGGCCGAGGCCCGGACGTAGCCGCCGTCGACCTCGATGGAGGCACCGAGCGCCTCCAGCCCCTTCAGATGCTGGTCCACGGGTCGCGGCCCGATGGCGCAGCCGCCGGGGAGGGACACCTCCGCACGGCCGTGGCGCGCGACCAGGGGCCCGAGCACGAGGAAGGAGGCGCGCATGGTCTTGACCAGGTCGTAGGGCGCCCGGAACTCGCGGATCGTCTCCGGATGCACCTCCACCTCGAGGCGCTCGTCGATGACCACCTCGACCCCGAGGCAGCCGAGGAGCTCGATCATGGTGGTGACGTCGTGGAGGTGCGGGAGCTTGGCGATGGTGACCGGCTCGTCGGCGAGGAGCGTCGCCGCGAGGATCGGCAGGGCCGAGTTCTTCGCGCCGGAGATGCGCACCTCGCCGTCGAGCCGCGCGCCGCCCTCGATCAGCAGGCGGTCCACGTCAGTCCCGCTCGCCCCACTGCTCGGGCGTGAAGGTCCGGATCGTCACCGCGTGGATGCGTCCGTCGCCGATGGCCTCGTTCAGGGTGCCGTACACCAGCTGCTGCTTCTTCACGGGGGTGAGCCCCGCGAAGGCCTCGCCGACGACGGTGACCGTGTAGCGGCCGTCGCCGCCCTCGACTTCCGCCCGGCAGCCCTCGAGGCCCGCCTCGACCATGCGCTTCACGTCCACCGCGTGCATCTGGCGATCTCCCACGATCGGCGCCCGCGCGAGGCGGGCGAGGGCGCGAAGGGTACCTGTTCGCGGGCCCCGGCGACGACGGTGCGCCCGCTCCGCCTCCGGGGCCGGAGGATCAGCTGCCGACGGAGACCTCGGCGTCCGAGACGGTCCAGCTGTCGATGACCGCGTCGATGGTGCCCCCGTCGGGGCTCTGCATGGCGCTCGCGAACTGGTTGCGGTAGGTGACGCCGAGGTTCACCCCGTCGACGATCACGTTGCGCACCTGCCAGGCGCCCTCGGGGCTCTCGGCCATGGAGTAGCGGAGCTCGTAGCTGCGACCGTTGGTCCCGGTGATCGCCATGCGCACGAGGGCGCGGTTGCCCCGCCGGTGCTCGTCCAGCACCGGCAGCACGTCGATCTCCTCGTGCTCGAACTCCATGAGCGCGCGCGCGTAGCTGCGCACGAGGCTGCGCCGGAAGGTCGCGACGAAGCGCTCGCGCTGCTCCGGCGTCGCGTCGTCCCAGTACTGGTTCATGACCGCGCGGGCGATGGCGTCGTAGTCCACGAACTCCGCCATGCGCGCGTCCATGGCCTCGTAGTAGGCATCGGGGTTCCCGTCGTAGGAGTCGCGGTGCTCGGCGATGATCCCGAGGATGTCCTCGGAGACGGTGCGAACGACCTCGTCCGGCTCCGCGGCCAGCGCAGCGAGGGGAAGCAGGAACAGGGCGACGAGCGCGCCGAGCCCCAGGGTCGCGGGAGCGCCGCGAAGGCCGCGGGGGACGGCAGGGGAGCGAGGGAACACGCGCGTGGACTCCGCAAGGGTGAGCGCCGGGGCGGGCCCGGTCGGGGCGTACAGGATACAGCCCCGGTCCTCGCCGGGGCCACCTCGCAGGGCTGCCCCGCGACGCGGGGGCCGCCCCGTTCCGGCCCTGCCGCTCCGCGCGCCTTGCAAAGGGGCCGCCGGGCCCTTCAAATGTGCGCCTTCGCGTTCCGGGGCCCGCGCCCCACCGGCCCCGTTCCCGCCCATGCACCTCCCCGTCCTCGCGCCAGCGGACCCCGAAGCGCCATGTGGCTCGCCGCCGTCACGCTGATCCTCGGCTTCGTGACGCTCGTCTGGAGCGCCGACCGCTTCCTCAACGGAGCGGCCGCGACCGCGTGCGAGCTGGGCATGTCGCCGCTGCTGGTCGGGCTGACGATCGTGTCCCTCGGAACCTCCGCCCCGGAGATCCTGGTGGCCCTGGCCGCGGCCTCGGAAGGCACGCCCCTGCTCGCGATCGGCAACGCCATCGGCTCGAACATCACGAACATCGGCCTCGTGCTCGGCTTCACGGCCCTGCTCGTGCCCCTGCCCTTCGCGCACTCCGTGCTGCGGGAGGAAATGCCCTGGCTGCTCGCGACCACGGCCGCGGCGCTGCTCGCGCTCGTCGACCTCGAGCTCGGCCTGCTCGAGGGGGCCTTCCTCCTGGCCATGCTCGCGGTGCTCGTGCTGCGCCTGTACCGGACGCACCGACGCGGCAACGGCGGCCCCCATCCGGAGCTCGAGAACCTCGAGGAGATCCCCGACCTCGAACGCGGCGCCGCGCTCTGGTGGCTGTGCTCGGGCCTGCTGGTGCTCCTCGGCTCCGCGGAGCTCATCGTCTGGGCGGCGAGCACCGTGGCGAAGGCGCTCGGGGTGAGCGAGCTCGTGATCGGCCTGACCATCATCGCCGTCGGCACGAGCCTCCCGGAACTCGCGGCCACCGTCGGCTCCGCCCTGAAGGGCCACACGGACATCGCCATCGGCAACGTCGTCGGCTCGAACATCCTCAACATCCTCGCCGTCATGTCCGTCCCCGGCCTGCTGGCGCCGGTCGCCCTCGGCACCGAGGTCCTGTGGCGGGACTTCGCGACCATGCTCGGGCTCACGCTGCTCCTCGCCCTCTTCGCCTACGGCGTCGCCGGCCGACCGCTGATCAACCGCTTCGAGGGGCTGGTGCTCCTCTCCGCCTGGATCGGCTACAACGTCCTCCTCTACCGTGGCGCCTGAGCCCCGACCGGGAGTCGCCGTGCAGGATCACCCCCTTCCGCCCCCCTGCGGCCCGGCGGCGCCGCGCCCCGACCTGCCGGAGGCCACGCCGTGAACCGAACGCCCTGGCTGCTCCTCGTCGCGGGAGCCCTGCTCGTCCTCGCCCTGAGCGTCCGCGAGGGCCTCGAGCCCGGCAGCGTGCCCCCGGACGAAGCCGGCGAAGCGCCCACGGAACTCGGGTTCCCGGATCTCGTCATGCGCAGCGCCGAGATCACGCAGTTCCGCCCGGACGGCTCCCTCCACTACCGGCTGCGGGCGAGCGAGATCACCCACTACCCGGAGGCCGCCCACACCTTGCTGGCGGAGCCCGTGCTCACGCTCTACGACCCGGGCCAGCCCCCCTGGCGGGTCTCCGCCCGCCAGGGACGGGTGATCGGCACCACGCGGCTGCTCGAGGCCCCCGCCCCCACCCTCGCCGCCGGCGAGGTCCGCGAGGAGACCGTGGTGCTCGAGGAGGAGGTACGCGTCCAGCGACCGCGTCCGAGCGGCGAGGGCGTCGAACTCGCCACGAGCCGCCTGACCCTCTACCCGGGGCGCGAATACGCCGTCACCAACCGACCTGTTATGATCCGCACGCTCGAGGGGCGGACCACCGCCGCACGGCTGGAGGCCGACCTGGCGCAGGGACGCTTCGTGCTCGCGTCGAGTGCCTCCGAACGGGTGCGCTCCACACTGCTCCCGGGAACCATTCGATGAAGCCCTCCCTGCCCCACGCGCTCCTCGTCGTCGCGCTCGCCCTGCCCGGCGGGGCCGCCGCCCTGCCCGAGGACCGCGAGCAGCCCATCGAGATCGAGGCCGATCGCGCCGAGCTCGACGACGCGACCGGGCGCGCCGTCTATTCCGGCTCCGTCCGCCTCGACCAGGGCACGCTCCGCGTGACCGCCGACCGGCTGGAGATCCGGACGGACCGCGCGCGGGTGACGCGCATCACCGCCGAGGGCGCCGAGGACGGCGAGCCCGCGCGCTACCGGCAGATCCCCCGGGAAGGCGAACAGCCCGTGCGCGCCAGCGCCGAGACCATCGTCTACGACACCACCACCGAGACCATCGAGCTGTCCGGCGACGCGCGCCTGGAGCAGGCCGAGGACCGCTTCGAGGGCGACCACATCTCCTACGACCTGCGCACGCGCAAGGTGGCCGCCGAGGCCGGGCGCAGCGGGGCTCCGGTGCGCATGGTCATCGAGCCCTCGCGCCTGCGGGAGGAGACCGGGAACGGCGCTGGCGAAGGCGGGGCGGACGCCGCCGGGACGCCGCCCGCCGGCGGGACGCCCGATGCCGGGACGCCCGATGCCGGGAGCCCGGAAGCCGGGTCGGGCCCGGACGGGCGGTGAGGCCTTCCGCCGCTCACCCCCGCGCGGGCGCGGAGCCCTGACCGTGGCGCGGCTCGCGGTCGCCGGCCTGCGCAAGTCCTATCGCGGCACGGCCGTGGTCCAGGACGTGTCCCTCACCGTCGAGAGCGGCCAGGTCGTGGGACTCCTCGGCCCGAACGGCGCCGGCAAGACCACCACCTTCTACATGATCGTCGGCCTCGTGCGGCCCGACGCCGGCTCGATCCACCTGGACGAGACCGACCTCACGCACCGCGCCATGCACGTGCGCGCGCGCCTGGGCATCGGCTACCTCCCCCAGGAGGCGAGCGTCTTCCGCAAGATGACCGTCGAGGAGAACGTACTCGCCATCCTCGAGACGCGCCGGGACCTCGACTTCGCCGCGCGCCGCGAGCGCTGCGACGCCCTGCTCGAGGAGTTCTCCCTCTCGGACCGGCGTCGCCGCCCCGGCGGCAGCCTCTCCGGCGGCGAGCGGCGCCGCACGGAGATCGCGCGGGCGCTGGCCATGGAGCCCGCCTTCGTGCTCCTGGACGAACCCTTCGCCGGCGTCGACCCGATCTCCGTCACGGAGATCAAGGCCATCGTCCGCCATCTGAAGGCCCGCGGCATCGGCGTGCTGATCACCGACCACAACGTGCGCGAGACCCTCGACATCTGCGACACGGCGTCGATCGTGGCCTCGGGCAGCATCATCGCGGAGGGGGCGCCGAGCGAGGTCCTCGCCGACGAGCGCGTCCGTCGCGTCTACCTCGGCGAGGGTTTCCGCCTCTGAAGGGGGCGTCGGCCGGCCGCGGACCCCTGCCGCGGATCCCCTCCCGCCGTCCGCCCGTCGCGTTTCGACATGCAGGCTTCGGGCCGATTGTGCCCGCGACGACCGCCTCAGTATGATCGAAGCATGAAGCCGAGCCTCCAGCTCAAGGTCGGTCAGTCCCTGACCATGACGCCGCAACTGCAGCAGGCGATCCGCCTGCTGCAGCTGTCCTCGCTGGAGATGCAGCAGGAGATCCAGCAGGCGCTCGAGAGCAATCCCATGCTCGAACTCGAGGAGGACGAGCACGAGGAAGCGCTCCCGGAGAGCGTTGCGGAGCGGGACCCGCCGGAGCATCAGGAGGCCGCCGGCGAGGCGACGGCGGAGACCACCGCCGAGGACGACTGGGGCGAGGACGGGGCGGCCGACGGCGACTGGCAGGAGGACATCCCCGAGGACCTCCCCGTCGACTCGACCTGGGACGACGTCTACAGCAGCGCGGCCCCCGCCGCTTCCGGCCCCGGCGGCGACGACGACTTCGACTACGACAGCCGCACCACCGCCGACGAGTCCCTCGCCGACCACCTCGCCTGGCAGCTCAACCTGACCCGCCTCTCGGACCGCGACCGGGCGATCGCCGCGGCGCTCATCGACGCCGTGGACGCCGACGGACTGCTGACCCTCTCCCTCGAGGAGATCGTCGCCGGCTTCGACCCGGAGCTCGAGATCGAGCTCGACGAGGCGCAGGCGGTGCTGCACCTGCTCCAGCGCTTCGATCCCCCGGGCATCTTCGCGCGGGACCTCGGGGAGTGCCTGGTGCTCCAGCTCCGGGAGCGGCCGGAGGGCACGCCCTGGCGGGAGGAAGCGCTGCGCGTGCTCGGCGAGCACATGGAGCTGCTCGCGGGCCGGGACTACGCGACGCTCATGCGCCGGGCGCGCCTGGCCGAGGACGAGCTCGCCGAGGTGATGCGCCTGATCCAGACCCTGAATCCGCGCCCGGCGGCCTCCATCGCACCGCCGCGGACCGAGTACGTCGTCCCGGACGTGTTCGTGCGCCGCGTGAACCGCCGCTGGGTGGTGGAACTGAACGCCGACGCGGCGCCGCGCCTGCGCATCCACGCGGGCTACGCCGCCCTCGTGCGCCGCGCCGACTCGAGCGCCGACAATCAGTTCCTGAAGGACAACCTGCAGGAGGCGCGCTGGTTCCTGAAGAGTCTCCAGAGCCGGAACGAGACGCTGCTCAAGGTGGCGACGCGCATCGTCGAGCACCAGCGCGGTTTCCTCGAGTACGGCCCGGAGGCCATGAAGCCCCTCGTGCTCCACGACATCGCCGAGGCCATCGGCATGCACGAGTCGACGATCTCGCGCGTGACCACGCGCAAGTACATGCACACGCCGCGCGGCGTCTTCGAGCTGAAGTACTTCTTCTCCTCGCACGTGGGCACGACCACCGGCGGCGAGGTGTCCTCGACGGCGATCCGCGCCCTGATCAAGAAGCTCACGGACGAGGAGAATCCGCGCAAGCCGCTGTCGGACTCCAAGATCGCCCAGCTGCTGGCGGAGCAGAACATCCAGGTGGCACGGCGGACCATCGCGAAGTACCGCGAATCGCTCGCGATCCCGCCGTCGAACGAACGCAAGCGACTGGTCTGAGGCCCGGGGCCCGACGGGGCACCACACGGTGCCGCCCTTCGCGGACCGGAACGAAGACCCGAGACAGGAGAGAGCCATGCAGATCAGCGTCACCGGTCATCATCTCGACGTCACCGAGTCGATCCGCGCCTACGTGCTCGAGAAGTTCGACCGCCTGGAGCGCCACTTCGAGCACATCACGAACATCCACGTGATCCTCGAGCTGGAGAAGAACCGGCAGATCGCCGAGGCGACGGTGCACATCAAGGGCGGCGAGCTGTACGCCGACGCCGAGTCCGAGGACCTCTACGCGGCCATCGACATGCTCGTGGACAAGCTCGACCGCCAGATCCTCAAGCACAAGGAGAAGGCCGTCGACCGCTCCCAGCGGGCCGCACCCCGCCCCTGACACCCGGCCCGGGCGGAGCTGCGGAGAAGCCGCCGCAGGACTCCGCCCGCCTCCGCGCCGGACCATCCGGGAGGTGGCTCTCCCGAGGACCGGAGCGGTATCATCCGCGCCCTCGCCCCTCACGCGAGCGAATCGTGCATTTCCGAGAGATCCTCGACCCTGCGTGCACGCGGCACGACCTCACGGCCGCCAGCCGCAAGCGCGCCCTCGAACTCGCCAGCGAACTGATCGCGGCCCGCCATCCCGCCATGGAGGCGGGCACCCTCTTCGATGCGCTGATGGCGCGGGAACGGCTCGGCTCCACGGCCGTCGGCGAGGGCGTGGCGATCCCCCACTGTCGCCTGCCCGGCTGCGCGGCCCCGACCGGCGCACTGCTCCATCTGCACGAGACCGTGGACTTCGAGGCCCCGGACGGGGAACGGGTCGATCTCCTGTTCGTGCTCGTGGTGCCCGAAGAGGCGACGGACACGCATCTGGCGCTGCTCGCGGACGTCGCGGGGGCCATGAACCGTTCCACCTTCCGCGAGGCGCTCCGGGACGCGGGCAGCGACGCGGCCCTGTTCGCCGCGGCCATCGCCGGCGGGGTCACCACCGACGCCTCGACCGCGCCCCCGCGCCGGGACGCCCGGGGCGGATGAGGGCCGCACGGGACCGGGCCGGGAGGACACGCCCCTGAAGCTCGTGGTGGTCAGCGGTCGCTCCGGTTCGGGCAAGTCCACGGCGCTCCACGCGCTCGAGGACCAGGGTCACCACTGCATCGACAACCTGCCCGTGGGGCTGCTGCCCGCCCTCGTCGCCACCGCCGCGGAGCGCGAGGGGGCGGTGCCCCTCGCCGTGAGCATCGACGCGCGCAACCTCGCCGCGGATCTCGAACGCTTCCCGGAAATCCTCGACGCGCTGCAGCGGAGCTGGCCCCGGCTCTCCGTGGAGATCGTCTACCTCGACGCGGAGCTGACGACCCTCGTGCGCCGCTTCAGCGAGACCCGGCGTCGTCACCCCCTCTCCGACGACCAGGTGCACCTGCGCGAGGCGCTGGAGATGGAGAGCGAACTGCTGCAGGGAATCGCCAACCTCGCCGATCTCGTGGTCGACACGACCTCCCTCACGCTCCACGCGCTGCGCGACGAGATCCGTGAGCGCGTGGCCGAGCGGGACGAGCGCGGCCCCTCGCTCATGTTCCGCTCCTTCGGCTTCAAGGGGGGCGTGCCCGTCGACGCCGACATGGTGTTCGACGTGCGCTGTCTGCCGAATCCGCACTGGGAGCCCGCGCTGCGCGAACTCACGGGCCGCGACGCGCCGGTCGCGGCCTGGCTCGAGGCGCAGCCGGAGGTGGGCCGCATGTACGAGGACATCGAGGGCTTCCTGGCCCGCTGGCTGCCGGCCTTCGCTGCGAGCAACCGCAGCTACGTCACCATCGCCATCGGCTGCACCGGGGGCCGCCACCGCAGCGTCTATCTCGCCGAGCGGCTGGCCCGCGAGCTGGCCGCGCGCCCCGGCGACGTCCTGGTGCGCCATCGTGAACTCGGCCCGGTGCCCCCGGCGCCGATCGTCGCGGCGGGCTGAGAGCTGATGACGGAACGTGAACTGACGATCGTGAACCGCCTCGGGCTGCACGCCCGGGCGGCCGCCCAGTTCGTCCGCGTGGCCGGCCACTACGGCTGCGAGGTGCGCATCCGCCACGGGGAGCGGGAGGCGGACGGCAAGAGCATCATGGGCGTGATGATGCTCGCCGCGTCCGTGGGCAGCCGCGTGACGGTGTCGACGGACGGGGAGGACGAGGACGAGGCCCTCGAGGCGCTCGCGCGCCTCGTGGCCGATCGCTTCGGCGAGGAGGACTAGCGCGCGTCGCCGGCCCGGCCCCGGGCCGTCAACTTCCGGCGACGGTCATGCCGTTCACGAGCAGGGTCCCGCAGCGGACGTTGCCCGGCCGGTCCGCGTCCGCACCGATCGCGTCCAGCTCCGCGAACATGCGCCGGAGGTTGCCGGCCACCGTGACCTCCTGCACCGGATGGACGATCGCGCCGTCCTCGACCCAGAAACCGGCCGCGCCCCGGGAGTAGTCCCCGGTCACCCCGTTCACGCCCTGGCCCATGAGTTCGGTCACGAGCAGCCCGCGCCCCATGCGCGCGAGCAGCGCCTCGCGATCGAGACCGTCGTCGGCGACCCGCAGGTTGTGCACGCCGCCCGCGTTGCCCGTGCTCTCGAGGCCGAGCCGCCGCGCCGAGTAGGCGGAGAGCAGGTAGCTCGCGAGGCGGCCGTCCTCGACGATCGCCTTCGGTCGCGTGGCCACCCCGTCGGCGTCGAAGGCCGCGCTGCCGAGGGCGCGCGGTTCGAGGGGTCGCTCCTCGATGCGCACGCGCTCCGGAAACAGCTGCTCGCCGAGCGCATCGCAGAGGAAGGAGGCGCGGCGGTAGAGGGCCCCGCCGCTGATGGCCCCGAGCAGATGGCCGATCACCCCGGACGCCACCTCCGGCGCGAAGGCCACGGGCACCCTCGCCGTGGGCACGGGTCGCGCACCGAGCCGGGCCACCGCCCGCTCCGCGGCCCGACGCCCGACCGCCTCCGGATCGTCGAGCTCACCGGGCACCCGCGAGAGCGTGTACCAGTGGTCCCGCTGCATGCCGGCGTCGTCGGCGGCGATCACCGCGACGCTCACGCCGTGGCGCGTCCCGCACACGCTGCCGACGAAGCCGTGGCTGTTGCCGTAGGCACGGCAGGCCTGCACGGAGGAGACGGTCGCGCCCTCGGAGTTCGTGATCCGCGGATCCACCGCGAGGGCCGCGGCCTCGCAGGCGCGGGCCAGCTCCTCGGCATCGTCCACGGCGAGGCTCCAGGGGTGGAACAGGTCCAGCTCCGGCAGGCTCCGCGGCAGGAGGGCCGCGTCGGCGAGCCCCGCGGCCGGGTCCTCCGCCGTGTGCCGGGCGATCTCGAGCGCCTTGGCCACGGTCTCGGCCACGGCGGCGCGGGAGGCGTCCGTGGTGGACGCGGAGCCCTTGCGTCGCCCGTCGTAGACCGTGATGCCGAAGCCCTGATCCCGGGTGAACTCCACGGTCTCGAGGGCGCCGCGGCGCACCGTCACCACGAGCCCGAGGCTCCGGTTCACGGTCACTTCCGCCGCGCTCGCCCCACGACGCGCAGCCTCCTCGAGGATCGCGGCCACCTCCGCACGGAGTTCCGCCTCGCGCTCGCGCAGGTCCTCGGCCGCGGTCACGGCTCCCTGGCTGTCCGTCATGCTCGTTCCCCGGTTCCGGCACGGCGGCGCCGACGCGCCCCGTCGCCTGCCCTACAATGGCGGCTCTGCGAGCCGCGGTGTCCCATGCACGATCCCGACGAATCCGCCGACGACCGTCCCCCGTCCAAGAGCGCGCGCAAGCGGGAGATGCACGCCCTGCGCGACCTCGGAGCCCGCATCGCCGAGCTGCCGGCGGCGCGGCGCGACGGGCTGCCCGTCTCCGAAGCGCTGCGCCGCGCGCTCGCGGAGTACGACCGGCTCCGCGCCCGGGAGGCGCGCCGGCGACACCTCTCCTACCTCGGACGCCTCCTGCGCACCGAGGACGTGGACGCGCTCACGGCCGCCCTCGCTCGCCTCGACGCCTCGAGCGCCGAGGCCACGCGCGCGCTCCACGA
>JAZBPF010000241.1:0-2533 GCA_036351515.1 Pseudomonadales bacterium
CACCCAGGACGGTCCGGCGCGCATCGTCAGCTACTCCGGTGGCAACGACGAGCGCAACTTCATGCTCGGCCAGACCCTCTACGACTACAACTTCCACAGCCGCAGCACGCTCTCGGATGCGGACGGCGAGCCGGCGCTCTCCACGCCTTCCGCGGACGAGGTGCTCCAGGCGACGCTGCAGCACGTGGTGGCCACCTACTCCGTGACCGAGGGGCGGCGCCTGTGGGTGAACGGCCGGCTGATCTCCGAGGACGCCGTCGCCGGCGGCCTGCAGGACTGGAACGATTCCTTCGCCTTCCTGCTCGGCAACGAGACCTCCGGGCAGCGCCAGTGGCAGGGCGTGCTGCGCCTCGTGGCGATCCACGAGCGGGCGCTCACGGAGGCGGACGTGCTGGCCAACTTCGAGGCCGGGGTCGGGGAGAAGTTCTTCCTGCTCTTCGGCGTCGGCGGCGTCGGGGGCCTGCCCGAGAACACTTTCGTGCTCTTCCAGGTGAGCCAGTTCGACAGCTACGCCTACCTCTTCGAGACGCCGCATCTCGTGAACCTCGACGGGACCGATCTGAGCGGAATCCGGCTCCGCGGCATGCGCGTCGGCATCAACGGTCACGAAGCCAAGGTCGGCCAGGCCTGGGTGAGCCTCGATGCGACGGTGGGGCAGGGCGACGTGCCCGCGACGCCGAGCCCGCTCGGCCACCGGCTCTCGCGCCTCGGGACCGTCATCGGCATCGAGACCGGCGTGGAGACGGACGAGTTCTTCCTGACCTTCGACGAGATCGGCAGCGCCTCGAGCCAGCGCACGCCCGACACGCAGCTGCGGCCCGTGGAAGCGACCCAGCCGGAGGCGTTCGCGACCGTGGGTCTGAAGACCTTCGAGGAGCTCGCCGCGACCATGTCCGTGCTCACGGGCGTGCCGCGCACGCAGCCGGACGTGGCGGCCACCTACACGCAGCTGCAGCAGCAGCTGCCGACCATCGAGCGCATCACGAGCTTCCTCTCGGCGCAGCAGGTCGGCGTGGCGCAGCTCGCCATGTCCTACTGCAACGTGATGGTGGAGTCGGAAGGTCCCTCGATGTTCCCGGGTGTCGACTTCGGCACCGGTCCCGACGGGCAGTTCGCCGATCCGGCGAATCGCCTCGCGGTCATCGACCCGCTCGTGGACCGCTTCGTGGGGGCGACGCCGCTCGACACGCAGCCCGATCGCGTCTCCCTGTCCATGCATCTGGACCAGCTGATCGACGAGACGCGGGATTGCCAGGCCACCGACGGCTCGGCCATCGCCGGGTGCGCGAACAATGCCGCGCGGACCCGCTCCGTGGTCAAGGCCGCCTGTGCCGCGCTGCTCGGCAGCGCCACGACACTCCTTCAATGAAGCCGATGGAACGCCCGGCTCGAATCGTTCGCGAGGATCCGTGATGAGCAAGCGACGCAAGCAGACCCTGCCCCTCGACGCTCCGCTGACCGACCTCGGCCACGGGCGGCCCATGACCCGGCGCGACCTCATCGCCCAGGGTTTCCGGGCCGGCGTCGGCGCGGCGATGATGCCGGCCCTCGCCGCGGGGCTCGCGAGCCGCGGGGCCCGGGCCCAGGACGCGAGGTATCTGAACCCGACCTACGCGTCCGAATGGCTCGATCGCTGCCGGCTCGGCGCGAGCAACGCGCAGCGCATCCCGTTCATCTGCTTCGATCTCGCCGGCGGGGCGAGCGTCGCGGGCAATGCGCTGCCCGGTGGCCCGGGCGGCCAGCTCGACTTCATCTCGAGTGCCGGCTACGCGAAGATGGGCATTCCCGGGGACCAGGTCCCCGGGGTGACCAACGCCGGGGGGACGGAGAACTACGACACGACCTTCGGCATGGCCTTCCATTCGGACAGCGGCTTCCTCCGCGGCATGCTGGAGAAGGCCTCGCTGGCCGGGCCGAACACGCACGGGGCGTTCATCCCGGCCCGGTCCGAGAACGACACGGGCAACAATCCCCACAACCCCATGTACCCGATCCACGCGATCGGCGGTGCCGACGGCGAGCTGGCGACGCTCATCGGCTCCCGCACCAGCGACTCCGGCGGGAACTCCCTGGCCCCCGCGCTGGTCGTGGATCCGACGAAGCGTCCCACGAAGATCGACCGGCCCGAGGACGTCACCGGGCTCGTGGACACCGGCGATCTCGTGAGCCTGCTCTCGCTCGACGACTCCGTGAAGGTCATGGAATCGATCCACCGGATCAGCGGAGCCCGGGTCGATCGCATGCGCACGGCGCTGAGCAGCGACGACACGCGCCGCGCGGTCGTCGAGGATCTGGTCCAGTGCGGGTACGCCAAGACCGCCTACCTGGTGAACACCTTCGGCGATCCGAGCTCGCTCGATCCGGAGCAGGATCCGGACATCCTCGGTCCGGACGGCATCTTCAGCGCCGCGGAGTGGAACGACGGCGAGTTCCGGAAGACCGCTTCCATCATGAAGATGGTGATCAGCGGGTTCTCCGGTGCCGGCACGATCACCATGGGCGGCTACGACTATCACAACGGGACCCGCTCCAC
>JAZBPF010000242.1:0-15647 GCA_036351515.1 Pseudomonadales bacterium
CCTCCTGCGCGGCGAAGTCGTCGGCGAGGCGGAGCTGCGTGCGCGCCCGGTCCAGGTTCTGCCCCGGGCGCCGGACGCGGAAGTAGCGGTCGCCGGCGAGATGGTCCGCGAGGAAGCGCACGGCGAGCGTGAAGGCGATGACGGCCGGCGCCCGCGCGAGCTCCCCGGTCTCCTCGCGGACCGGCGCGGGGCCGGCCACGAGGAAGGCCGCGGCGGCAGCCTCCAGCAGTGCGGGATCGACGCCCGCTGCCTCCGGGTCGTCCTCCTCCCCGCGGGCGGCGGTGGAGCGCAGGAAGTCCCCGAAGTCCCAGGCCAGGGGTCCGACGAGGATCGTGTCGTAGTCGATGACGGCAGGGCCGGTGGCGGCAGGGTCCGTGGGCTCCGGGAAGAGCACGTTCGAGAGCTTCGGATCGCCGTGGAGGACGCGTGGAGGCCCGGCCAGCGGTGCGATGCCTCCACGGCGCTCCTCGACGAGAGCCAGCAGCGGCGCCGCCTCTTTCCGGCGCGCGTCGGTTGCCCCCGCCACGGCGCCGTCGAGCTCGCGCAGGCGGCGCCCCGGATCCTGGAAGGCGGGCAGGATCTCCGCGAGCGCCGTCCGGGGCAGCCCCTCGAGGGCCCGGAGGAAGCGTCCGAAGGCGGCGCCCGCGGCCGCCGCCCGGTCCGGCCCGTCCACCCGGGTGAGGGTCCGGTAGCCGTCCAGCCAGCCCCAGGCCCGCCAGAGACCGCTCCCCGTGCGGTGCCGGAACGTCCCGTCGACCGTCTCCAGCAGCTCCGGTCGGGGCAGCGCCGGCGCGGCGGCAGCCAGATGGCACGCGACCCGCTCGACGTTGTCCTGGACCGCGTCCGGGTCGGCGAAGGCCTCCGGATTCAGCCACTGCAGCAGCAGGGCGCGCCCACCCCCCGCGACGCGGAAGCTCTCGTTCACGTGGCCGGTGGTCACGGGGGCGACGGTGACGCCGTCCGTCAGGCCCCAGGCGGACGCCACCGCCCGCGCCTCCTCGAGGCCCGGGCGGCTCACGGCGCCGTGCCGGCGAGGACCCGGACCAGGGCGAGTTCCGTCTCCGCCGCTTCGGGCACCGACGTGTCCGACGGGAGCACGGTCGGCGGACGGTCCGACCCGCCGTCGAGCCAGCGGTCGAGCGCGTCGGCTAGGGGAGGCAGCGCCTCCGCGAGCGGCGCGAGGGCCGCCAGCGCCGGCAGCCGCTCGAAGGGCTCGGCCAGTTCGTCCGGCAGCCGGCGCCAGCGCGCTGCCTGCGCCTTCAGACGGGCCCCGCGGGCCTCGGGCCTGGCGAGCGCGTCGGCGAGCTCCAGCAGCCCGAGGCTCTCCGGGGGGATCAGATCCGCGGGATCGACCAGCGGACTGTCCGCGTCCCGCGGGCGGGCGCGGGCGGGACCGCCTTCCCCGGCGAGCCGTGCGTCGAGGGCGGACGGGCCGAGCAGGCGCCGGTACCAGCGCAGGGGCTCGAGCAGCGAGAGGAAGGCCTGCACCGGCGCCAGCTCCTCGACCCGGACCCCGAGGCGCAGGAGACCCGGGACCGCCCCGGTCAGGGGGCGGCACGGCGTCGTCGCCTCGAGGAACGCGAGGACACCCGGCAGGCGACGCCGGAAGTCGGCCGCATCGCAGCGCTCCGGCGGCGACCAGAGCCGCTCCGCCACGGCGGGCAGGCGCCCGAGGAGGCGCACGTCCAGGAGTTCGGCGGTGACGAGTTCCCCCCAGAGACAGGCCTCGCCGCCGAGGAGCCGCCCCCGCCGCGACGACGGGCGCGTGCGCAGGTCCGCCGCCATGCGCCACACCCCCTCGATGCCCGCGCGCACCGGCGCGAGGGAGGGCTCGTCGAGCATCGCCTCCTCGGTGTGCCGCAGCGCGTCGGGGCCCGCGGCGGGATCGAAGGCGTAGTGCAGCCGGGCCGGATAGAAGAGGTCGAGGTACCAGCCGGCGGAGAAGAGGGCGTCGTGGCCGGCCGCCAGCGCCGCCTCGAGCGTGTCCGAGGCCCGCCAGCACTGCACGGCCAGGGCTTCGGGCGCGTCCGGATGGAGCACCTCGTCCCACCCCACGACCCGGCGCCCCCGCACCGCCGCCCGCGCGACGAGCTCGCCCGTGAACCAGGCCTGTACCGCGTGCGGGTCCGTGAGTCCTCGCTCCGCGGCCCAGGCCCGCCGGCGCGCGTCGTCGAAGGCGTAGACCTCCGGATGCACCTCGTCGCCCCCGAGATGGAGCCAGGGGTCCGGGAACAGGGCCACGAGATCGTCGAGCAGATCGTCGAGGAGCGCCCAGGTCTCCGGCAGGGTCGGATCCAGGGCGTGCCGCGAAGGACCGAAGCCGCGGGGCAGCCGCTCGGGCGGCGCACCTGCCGCGAGCTCCGGATAGGCGTGCACGATCGCGCCGGCGTGCCCGGGCACGTCGAGCTCCGGCACGACCCGGATGCCGCGGGCGGCGGCCTCGACCACGAGCCGTTCACTCGCCTCCAGTGAAAGGAAGCCGTGCACTCCGGAGCGACGATGGAGCGCCGGGCGCCGGGGGCACTCGAGGGCGAAGCCCTGATCGTCGTTCAGGTGCAGATGCAGGACGTTCAGGCCGAGCGCCGCCATGGCGTCGAGGGTGCGCAGGAGCGCGTCCAGGCCGAGGAAGTGCCGGGCGAGGTCCAGCAGCAGGCCGCGCCAGGGATGGCGAGGCCCGTCCTCGATGCGCAGCGCCGGCAGACGACCACCGCCGTGGTACACCAGCTGCACGAGCCGCTCCAGACCGTGCAGCACTCCCCACGGCTCCGTCGCCTCGAGCGTGCCGCCGTCCGGGCCCAGGCCGAGGACGTAGCCCTCGTCGGCGTCGAGAGCCGGCCAGCGGGAGCCCTCGGCATCGCAGCGGATCCGGAGCACCGGGCTGCCGGGGCGCGGCGTGCCGAGGAGCGCATCGCAGCGACGCTGGGCCCGGCAGATGCCCGGGCGCAGCAGCGAAGACCCTGCGCGCTCGGAGACCAGGAGCAGGCCCGCCGCAGGCTCTCCGCCGCCGCCGGTCCCGACCTGCATCCCGCGCGGGCGGGGCGACAGCGCGGCGATCGCAGGGGGCGGGGAAGCGCTCATCGCGGCGAGTGAACGGCCGGGGCGGGAGCCTGTCAAGGCGGCCGGACTCGCAGGAGGGAGCCCGCACCGCTTTCCCCGCGGGCCTCGGTGCAGGTGGCACCGGCCGCGCGAGGCCCTACACTCGCCGCGACGACCGGGGAAGATCCATGCGCCTGTCCGAACTCCGCGAACGGCTGGGGCTGCACCTCGTCAACGCGATCGCCCGCAGCGTCCCGGCGGTGCGCGAGTCGGTGCCCTACGGCGACGAGCCGCGGCACCATCTCGACTGGTACCGGCACCCGGACGGGGCGCTGCGGCCCACGGTGGTGTTCTTCTACGGCGGCAACTGGCGCAGCGGGCGCCGCCAGGACTATCGCTTCGTGGCCGACACGCTGCTCACGCTCGGCTGCGATGCGGTGATCCCGGACTACCGGCTCTATCCGCACGTGCGCTTCACGGACATCCTCGACGATGCGCGGCAGGCGCTGGAGGCCGTGCTGAGGCGGCTGCCGGAGGACCGCCCCCTGATCCTCATGGGGCACTCCGCGGGAGCGCAGATCGGCGCGCTCCTGACCCTGGACGCGCGGCTGCTGTCCGCGAACCGACGCATCGCGGGCTTCGTCGGCCTCGCGGGCCCCTACGACTTCTACCCCTTCACGGAGGACGACCACTGGGAGCTGTTCGGCCCGGAGGAGGCCTACCCCGCGTCCCAGCCGGTGAACTTCGTGCGCGCAGGCGCCGCCCCGCTCTACCTGCTGCACGGCGAGGACGACCGGCGCGTCCGGCGAGGGCACTCGAAGAGCCTGATGGAGAAGCAGCGCGCGGCCGGCGGCATCGCCGAACGGGAGGTCTACCCCGGCATGGGCCACGTCGAGATCGTGGTCGCGTTCACGCGCCTGCACCGGCGCCGCAGCCCCGTCGTGCGCGACGTGGGCCGCTTTCTGGCGGAGATCGACCGAGGATCCCGCACGCGCGCCTCCTCGCCGGGAGCCGGGGCGGAGCTCTCCTCCGGGGCGACGCCCTGAGCGGGGTTCCTGGAAGGGGCGCCTTCACGGGAGGCACCGCACGCCCGACTTCAGGAAGGACGCCGCGACCCCAGCAGGAAACCGCCGATCGCGCCGAGCACGGCGCCGCCGGGACCGGTAACGAAGATGCCGAGCATGGGCCCCTGATTCGCCTCCGGGGCGAAGAGCATGGGCCCGAAGAAGCCGGCCGCGAAACCGATGCCCCCGACCACGAGCGCCCCGACGCCGGCCGCCGCGAAGCGACCGCCTCGCGGATCCCCCAGCTGGCGCCAGATGGACCGCCCGGCGAGCACGCCCGCGCCGATCGACAGGAGCGGCTGCAACAGGGCCCCGAGCCAACCGGAGCCGACGAAGGCCGCGATCGGAACCGTCGCCAGCACGGCGACGAAGCACCCGGCGAACACCGCCAGCACGAGACGCAGGGCAGGAGACATGAAGGAACTCCTCGAGGGCGCGACGCGCTCCGCGAAGCTACCTCCGACCGCGCGACCCTGTCGAGCAGGGCGTGGGAGCGGCCGGGACTCCCCCCACCGATCGCGCACCGCATCCAGGACACACGGGGCCCATACCGCAGAGGCATCACCCGCTGGATCGGCCGCCTCGAGAAGCGCCGTCCGGGGCGCAACCGCTCCTTGACACGGGGGCACGGAGGGAGGATGGTGCGCTGGCGGCCAAGAGGGTCGCAACGGAATCCAGTGAGGGGCGGTGGTCTCGATGCAGGAGGCCCCGCCCCTTTCTCGTTCCGGCGGTCGAAAGACCGTACGCCGCGCGGCGGTTTCCGCGCAGAGGCAGCGTTGCACCGTACGGAAGTACACAGCACCCCTGCTCCAAGTTCAGGAGCGCATCATGCGCAGCAATGGCACCGTGAAGTGGTTCAACGACGACAAGGGCTTCGGATTCATCACGCCGACCGACGGCGGCAAGGATCTGTTCGTCCATCACAGCGCGATCCGCGCCGAGGGGTTCAAGTCCCTCGCCGAGGGTGCGAGCGTCGAGTTCGACGTGGTCCAGGGCCAGAAGGGCCCGGCGGCCGAGAACGTCGTCGCGCTCTGATGCGCGCACGCTGAACCACGGCCGCGGCGGCTTCCCGTCGCCGCGGTCCGGAACCGGCGCCCCCGGCGCCCGTTCCACACCTTCGAACCTCCCCGAACTCCCCTCGACCGCGACCGTCGCGAACGCACGCTGGCAACGGGCCGTCCCGTGTCGTCCCGGATCCACGCAGCGAGCCGAAGCGTCGGGACTCCCCGCCGCCGTGCGGATGCGCTAGCGTGCACCCCGCAGTGGTCGGACCCGGCACGCGCCGGGGCCCCTCGAATCCCCGCGTAGCGACAGGAACCCATGAAGAAGCACGAACCGACCTTCACCGAACGCCAGCAGTCCTCCCACCAGGCCAAGCAGGCCCTCCTCGAGCGGGCGCGGGCACGCGCCGCGGACCCGAACGCGGCGAAGCGCCAGGAGGCGCGACGCAAGGCGGCCGAGGAACGGGAAGCGCGGGCGGCGGAACGCAAGGCCGCGCAGCGCGCCGAGAAGGCCCGCAAGGCGGAGGAGCGCGCCCGGAAGGAAGCGGAGCAGCGGGCCGCCGCCGAGGCGGAGGCCGCCCGGAAGGCCGCCGAGGCCGCCGCGGCCGAGAAGGCGCGCATCGAGCTGGCCGCCGCCCAGAAGGCGAAGCGCGACGCCCGCTACGCGGCCCGCAAGGCCCGGCGCTGAGCCGGCCTCGCCCGGCCGACACGCAGCGATTCGGGGGTCGCCGGACTCCTCCCGGCGCCCCGAACCGCTGCAGGAACGATCAGTCCGCTGAATCCTCCAGCGGCACCAGGGCGATCGCGTTGTTCGGGTTCATCGGCACCACGAGCTGGCGCTGCCGGGAATCCAGGCACATGGACGCCGCGCTGGGGATGCCCCGGGCGATCACCTCCGCGTCCTCCCCGGGCCGGATCCGCGAGATCGTGCCGTGGCGGACGCTGCTCACGTACTTCGTGCCGTCCGGCAGGATCACGAGGCCGTCGCTCCCCTTCTGCGCCGCACGTTCCGTGCGCAGGAGCCGGCCGCTCCGGTCGAAGGTCAGCACCGCGTCGTCGTCGATGTTCACCACCACCGGATTCCCCTCGGGATCCATGGCCACGCCGTTCGGCGCCGCCAGGGGGGCCCCTTCGAGGAACAGGTCCACGGCCCCGTCCGGGGTGACGCGATAGACCCGGCTCTCGGGCCGCGTGTTCGAGACGAAGATCGTTCCGTCCCCGGCCACGGCGATGCCGTTGAGGAACGTCGAGCCCTCGACGCGCGTCACGGCCAGCGGCTGGCCGGTCTCCAGATCGAAGCGCCGGATCACCGAACCGTCGACCGTGTAGAGCACCCCGTCCTGGATCGCACTGCCGAGCGGGTCGTTCAGCTCGAGCCCCTCGCGCTCGGCACCGATCCACTTCGCCGTGTGCACGGTGCCGTCGGGGCGGACGAGGGACACGTAGCCGTCCGCCCGCAGCGCGTCCCCGCCGGCACGCACGCCGGCGTTCATGACCAGGATCAGGTTCCGTTCCGGATCGAAGGTGCAGCTCTCCGCGAAGTGGAAGCTGCCGTAGACGCGGACGTTCGAGGAGATCGGCACCGTCTCCCCGGCCTCGTTCACCGCCGCGAGGGGGCCGCCCACGGCCAGCGGCTCGGCGGCCCGCAGGGCCGGGCCCGAGACCGCCAGGGCCGCGATCGCGATTCGTGCGAGATAGCTGTGCATCGTTCCACTCCTGCCCGATCCCGCGCGGATGCGCGGACCTTCGTCCGGCCAGCTTGCCCGGACCGGGCGCGCGGCGCACGCCGGGACGCCCGGGGTCGCGGGATGCCCTTGACGGTTCCGGCGGGAGCCCCTGCAATCGGGGCGGGGAAGCGAGGGGAGGACCACCATGCCGAGGATTCCGAGGGACCCGGACGACGACTACACGCGCGAGGCCGCCGAGCGCCGCCTCGCGTTCGTGCACGAACGGACCGGCGTCGCGATGCCGCACACCGGTCACTACTCCATCGAACCGGACGCGCTGCGCGGCAACATCGAGCACTTCAGCGGCGTGGTGCAGATGCCCCTCGGCTTCGCCGGGCCGCTGCTCGTGAACGGCGAGCACGCCCGGGGCGAGTTCTACGTCCCCCTCGCCACCACCGAGGGCACCCTGGTCGCCAGCTACAACCGCGGCATGCGCCTCACCAGGGAGGCCGGCGGGATCACCACCACGGTCGTCGACGACGCCATGCAGCGCGCGCCCGTGTTCCTGTTCGAGAACGCGCGCGAGGCCCGGGACTTCGGCGCCTGGGTCCGCGAGCACTTCCCGGAGATCAAGGCCGCCGCGGAGACCACGACCCGCAGCGGCCGGCTCCGGGACATCGAGCAGTATCCGGCGAGCCGCATGCTGTACCTGCGCTTCAACTACACGACCGGGGACGCCGCAGGGCAGAACCTCTGCGGCAAGGCCACGCTGATGGCCTGCCACTGGATCCGGGAGCACTACGCGCCCGGACGGAAGCTCGAGTACTACCTCTCCGGGAACATGGACACGGACAAGAAGCACTCCGCCGTGAACGCCCTCCACTGCCGCGGCAAGAAGGTGATCGCCGAGATCACCGTCCCGGACGCCCTCCTGCGCGAACGCATGCGCGTCTCCGCCGAGCAGCTCTTCGCGACCCGCCGCGTCTCCCAGTTCGGCGCGCTCATGGCCGGCGCCGTGTACAACGGCGTCCATCCGGCCAACGGCATCGCGTCCCTGTTCATCGCGACGGGGCAGGACGAGGCGAACGTGGCCGAGTCCCACGCCGCCTTCACCTATGCGGAGCTGACCCCGGCCGGGGACTACTACTACTCGATCACCCTCCCCTCGCTCATCGTCGCCACCTACGGGGGCGGGACGGGGCTGCCCACGCAGCGCGAGTGTCTCGAGTCCCTCGGCTGCTACGGCGCCGGGCGCGCGCCGAAGTTCGCGGAGATCGTCGCCGCGACCGTGCTCTGCGGGGAACTCTCCCTGGGCGCGGCGGTGGTGGCCGAGGAGTGGGTCTCCAGCCACGAGCAGTACGGGCGCAATCGCTGAGGGCGCGGCGGCGGGGCCGCGGCGGCGCGCCCCGCTCCCCCGGCCCGGACCTCCCTCGCGTTACCCTGCGGTCCATGGAGCATCGCGACGACGAGGGGGGCGCGGACCGGACCGCGCTCCGGGAGACCGCTGCCCGCCTCGGACACTTCTCGCTGCGCGTGCTGCGCGGCTTCCAGGCCAACCGGGGGCTGCTGCTCGCCGGCGGCGTGGGCTACAACCTGCTGCTGTCGATCGTCCCCCTCTTCATCGTCCTCGGCGTCGCGCTCTCGCGGCTGCTGCCCGAGGAGCAGCTCGTGGCGACCATCGACGCCCAGCTGCGGCTGCTCGCACCGGGGCAGGCGACCTCGCTGCTGGAGATCGTGCTGCCGATCCTGCGGTCCCCGGACGCCATCGGCCTGCTCGGCTTCGGCGTGCTGCTGTTCTTCAGCTCCCTCGCCTTCCGCATGCTCGAGGACGCCATCGCCCTGCTCTTCGGAGACCGCCGGCGACGGCGCAGCGCCTGGTTCTCCACGCTCGTGCCCTACGGCTTCGTGCTGGTGCTCGGGGCGGGCCTCGTCGTGATCACGCTCCTGGTCTCTCTCGCCAACACCCTCGCGGGCCAGGAGCTGGCCACGGAGGGGGCCGGAGATCCCCTCTCGCCCACGGCCCGCGCACTCGCCTACGTCCTGGGGTTCCTGGGGCTCGGGCTCCTGTTCACGGCGCTCTACAAGCTGCTGCCGGAGCGGCACATCGCGCCGGGGCGCGCCCTCGTGGGCGGCTTCGTCGCCGCGGCCCTGTGGCAGGCGGTGCTCCAGCTCCTCGTGTGGTACTTCGCCGAGGTGTCCCTCGTCGACACGGTCTACGGCACCTTCGCCACCGTGGTGGTCTTCCTGCTCGTGCTGGAGGCGGGCGCCGCGATCCTGCTCCTCGGCGCCCAGGTCATCGCGGAGCTCGAGCGCAGCGCCGGGGCCGGGCTCCCCTGGCACGAGGCACCGCCCGAGGGGGACGCCTCCGGGGGTTCGTGAGCCCGTGTGCGAGGACCGGCCACGAAGGGGGTCCGGGACCGCTTCGCCGTTGCCGGAACGCATCGCGGAACCTTCCGAAGAGGCGTACGGGGCGCGGTGTGCAGGACCATGCGGTCGCTCCGCGACCGCTCGCAGCGGGGCGTCGGAGCAGCGGCTCCGCGGCGGCACGCCCCCGCTCAGTCCGGATCCGTGAACACGCGCTGCCGACGGCGCCAGACGTCCGCGAAGGCCGCGTACTCGACGCGGGACAGGACACCGTCGGCGTCGAGATCGAGCCGCTCGAACACGACGGCGAGACCCTCGCACCCCTCGGCCTCCTGCTCGGAGATCGCGCGATCGCCGTTCGCGTCGAAGCGACCGAGCGCCGGCGCCTCGAACTCGAGTCGGGTGCCGCTGCAGACGGCTGCGACCGCCTCGTCGTCCGCTCCGGTGGGGGCCGCGAGCGTCGGGCCGATGCACAGGAGCCACGCCGGCAGGCCGACACGGGCCGTCGCGGAAAGCCGGATCATGAATCGCGCTCCGGTTTCGACGGAAGCTTCGACCCTTCACCCTACCGACTCGCGTGCAGACTCGCGAAACGCAGCCGGCGCGCAACGCGGGAGCTCGATCGATCGGTCGCTCGGCTGCCGGAGGCCCGCGAGCCCGGAGCTGCGCTCTTGACAACGCCCACGGGGCATTCCACCGTGGCAACGCCTCCACTCCCGGTTGCCAACCCGGAGGGCGACCGGGCACGAGGCCTGGTCCGACACGGGAGGAACGAAAGATGGCACCCATCATCGTCTGGGTCTGGATTCTCGGCGCACCGGCGGTCCTCGCCATGGTGCTCGGGGCCATGGGCAAGTAAACGATCGATTGCCCGAAACCCGCTGCGCGCGGGGCCCCGCGCTCCGCGCGCAGCCTGCCGGACGACCCTCTCGTCGGGCGTTCAGATGGCCCGACCGCTCTCCTGCCAGTAGCGATCCCGGAGCAGACGCTTGTAGAGCTTGCCGGTGGGGTGCCGCGGCAGCGCCTCCTCGAAGTCCACGGACTTCGGCGCCTTGTAGCCGGCGAGATGGGCGCGCACGTGCGCGATCAGCTCCGCGGCGAGTGAATCGGAGGGTGCCCGGCCCGGAACGAGTTCCACCGCGGCCTTCACCTGCTCGCCGAACTCCTCGTCGGGAATGCCGAAGACGGCAGCGTCGGCGACCGCCGGATGGCTCGTGAGCACGCCCTCGATCTCCGCGGGATAGATGTTCACGCCGCCGGAGATGATCATGTCGATCTTCCGGTCGGACATGAACAGGTACCCGTCCTCGTCCAGGTAGCCGACGTCCCCGAAGGTGAAGACCCCCGGTTCGAGATGGGCCGAGGCGGTCTTCTCGGGCTCCTTGTGGTACTCGAAATCCGAGCCCATGAGGTGCTTCACGTAGATCTGGCCCGACTCCCCGAGCCCCGCCGCCGTTCCGTCCTCGCGGACGATCCGGAGCTCGACGATCGGCACGGGGCGGCCCACGGAACCGGGCTTCCCGAGCCATTCCTGCGCCGTGCACACGCTGACGATGGAACCCTCCGTGGAGCCGTAGTACTCGTGCACCACGGGGCCCCACCAGTCGATCATGCGTCGCTTGGCGTCCGGCGGGCAGGGCGCGGCACCGTGCCAGACGGCCACGAGGGAGCCGCCGTCGAAGGCCGCTCGCGTCGCCTCGTCGAGCTTCAGGAGCCGATGGAACTGCGTCGGCACGAGATGGACGTTCGTGATCCGCTCGGCGTCGATGGTGCGGAGCACGTCCGCGGCGTCGAAGCGATGCCGCATGACCACCGCCGAGCCGTTCATGAGGGGGAGGAACGAGAAGGCCCACTGGGCGGAGTGGTAGACGGGGCCGCAGAGGAGCGTCCGGCCCCGCTCCGGGAGCTGGAGCATGCCGGGCATGCCGGCGCTCATGAACTCCAGCACCTCGATCGGCCCCCCGGGCGGCTGGCTCTTCGAGCGCACGCCCTTGGGCCGGCCCGTGGTGCCGGAGGTGTAGAACATGGGACCGCCCATGCACTGATCGGCGGGCTCGGCGTCGCTGCCGGCGCCGAGGAAGGCCTCGTAGTCCCGGAAGGGCGCAGCCGCCTCGGCGGCCCCGACGAGGATCGGCGCGGCCAGCGTCGGGAAGTCCGGCCGCTCGAGCGCCTCCCGGACCACGGCCTCGAAGCGCGCGTCCGCGACGAGCAGACGCGCGTCCGCGTTGGCCACGACGTAGGCGAGTTCCTCCGCGGTGAAGTGCCAGTTGACCGGGACGAAGAGCCAGCCCCCGTGGGCCGCGGCGGTCATGAGCTCGAAGCATTCGCGACGATTGCCACAGAAGGTCGCGAACACGTCGCCGGGCGCCAGCCCCTCCGCGCGCAGCGCGTGGATCAGGCGGTTCACCCGGGCGTCGAAGTCTCCCCAGCTGGTGGTACCGGTCTCGTCCACGAGCGCGGGCTCGTGCTCGCGGCCGGCGGCATG
Organism: Pseudomonadales bacterium; assembly: GCA_036351515.1. Lineage (GTDB taxonomy): Bacteria > Pseudomonadota > Gammaproteobacteria > Pseudomonadales > Azotimanducaceae > JAZBPF01. The sequence goes on from JAZBPF010000242.1 coordinate 11,618, forward strand.
CTTCGCGGTCATGCGGGCCATGGCGGATCCTCCCCTCTCCTCCCGCGGAGTCCACCGCGCGGCCGGCGACCGGTCAAGCCTCTTCGCCCACGGACGGCGGCAAGGCTCGGGCCGGAGCGGCCCTCGATGCGCGGCGCGCCGGCGGCGGTTTGCAGGGCGCAGTTCGTTGGTCCACGGTGCGCAGCCCCCTTTGGAAAAGGAGGCTCCGTGACCTCAGCGAACTACACCGTACCCGGAATGAAGAGCAGCACCGCCGACGAGGTGATCGAGCTCCTCGATCAGCGCATGGTCGCCCTCGTCGACCTCGCCCTCACGCTCAAGCACGTGCACTGGAACGTCGTCGGCCCGAACTTCATCGCCGTACACGAGATGCTCGACCCCCAGGTCGACTCCGTGCGCGAGATGGTCGACGCCACGGCGGAGCGCATCGCGACCCTCGGCGGCGAGCCCGTCGGCACGCCGGCCGCCGTCGCCGAGCGCCGCAGCTGGACCGACTACTCCCTCGGTCGCGCGGCCGCGACGGAACACCTCGCGGCCCTGGACGTCGTCTACGAGGGCGTGAACGGGGACCATCGCAAGGCGATCGCCCGCATGGGCGAGATCGATCCGATCTCCGAGGATCTGCTCATCGGCCAGTCGAAGGAACTCGAGCTGTTCCAGTGGTTCGTCCGGGCCCACCTCGAGTCCTCGGAAGGCAAGCTCGCCACCGCCGAAGCGCGCACAGAGAAGGGCGCGGCGAAGGCCGCGCGGAAGAAGGCCGGCTGAGGCCCCGCACCCGGGCTCGCCCGCCGGGCGGGCCCGGCGCCCGTCGGGACCCCCGCCCGATGACGCCGCGGAAACGACTCCCGCTCCGGACGAACGCCCACCACCCACCTCCGTCCCGCGCGCGCCGGCGCCGTGCGAGATCGCCGAACGGTCCTTGAGAGCCCCGGTCGGGGCCTGCTAGCTTGCGGACGTCGATCGTCGATGGGGAGCTTCGTGGCAACCTGGGGCGAACGTCAGCTGACGCGCGCGCTCCTGCGGGTCCTGGGTGACCCGCCCGTACGGGTGGAGCTGTGGGACGGCGACCAGGTCCGCACGCCGGCTGCGGATCCCGACGCCAGTCCGAAGGTGCGCCTGCACGACCGCCGTGCCCTCTTCGAACTGCTCTACCGACCGACGCTCACCTTCGGCGACCTCTTCAGCAGCGGTCGCCTCACCGTCGACCGGGACCTCACGGACGTCCTCGACACCCTCTACGGCCGCATCCTCTCGCGGGAGCGCGCCCGTGGCCCCCTGCACGATGCGCTGAGCCGCGCCCTCGCGCACCGTCCTCGCGCGAACTCCCTGAACGGTTCGCGGGACAACATCCACCGCCACTACGACCTCGGCAACGACTTCTACGCGCTCTGGCTCGACCGCGAGCACATGCAGTACACCTGCGCCTACTTCCCGAACGAGAACGTCTCCCTCGAGCAGGCGCAGGAGGCCAAGCTCGAGCACGTCGCCCGCAAGCTCCGGCTCCGCCCCGGGGAGACCGTGGTCGAGGCCGGCGGCGGCTGGGGGGGCCTCGCCCGCTACTTCGCCCGCCGCCACGGCGTGCGGGTCCGCTCCTACAACATCTCCGGGGAGCAGGTCGCCTGGGCCCGCGAGCGCGCTCGCGAGGAGGGGCTCGAGGACCGGGTCGAGTACGTGGAGGACGACTACCGGAACATCACCGGGACCTACGACGCCTTCGTCTCCGTGGGCATGCTCGAGCACGTGGGCGTGCGCAACTACCGTGCGCTCGGGGCCGCCATCGACCGCTCCCTGAAGGACGACGGCCGGGGCCTGATCCACGCCATCGGCCAGAACGTCCCCCGGCCCCCGAACGCCTGGATCGAGGAGAACATCTTCCCGGGCGCCTATCCCCCGACGCTGCGCGAGATGATGGGCGTGCTCGAGCCCTTCGGCTTCTCCGTCGCCGACGTCGAGAACCTCCGCCCCCACTACGCGCGCACGCTCCGGCACTGGCGCGAGCGCTTCGAGGCCCACCGCGACGCCGTCGTCGACCGCTTCGACGAGCGCTTCGCCCGGGCCTGGTACCTCTATCTCTCGGGCTCGATCTCCGCCTTCACGGGCGGCCAGCTCCAGCTGTTCCAGGTGCTCTTCCAGCGGCCCGGGTGCAGGGCCCTGCCGGAGACCCGGGAAGATCTCCATGCCGATGCCTGAGGAACACGACGTCATCGTCGTCGGCGGGGGCCCGGGGGGCGCAGCCGCCGCCTGGGCGCTCGGGCGCGCGGGACGGGAGGTGCTCGTGCTCGACCGCGACGCCTTCCCCCGGGAGAAGCTCTGCGCCGGCTGGATCACCCCGGAGGTGCTCGCGGACCTCGAGTTCACCCCCGTCGACTACCCGCACCGCTTCCTCACCTTCGAGGCCCTGGACGTCGCGGTGCGCGGTCGCCACGTCACGCTGCGCTCCCCCCAGCACTCGATCCGGCGCTACGAGTTCGACGCCTGGCTCCTCGAGCGTTCCGGCGCCCCGGTCGTCCGTCACCGGGTCCGGGAGGTGCACCGCGCCGGCGACGGCTTCGTGCTCGACGACCGCTTCCGCTGCCGGCACCTGATCGGCGCGGGCGGCACCCGCTGCCCGGTCTACCGGTCCCTGTTCCGGGACGCGCGGCCGCGGGACCGGCGCCTGCAGGTGGTGACCCAGGAACTCGAGTACCCGGTGAACGACGCGGGCACGGACTGCCGCCTGTGGTTCTTCGACGACGGCCTCCCCGGCTACGGCTGGCTCGTCCCCAAGGCGGACGGCTGGCTCAACGTCGGCGTCGGGGCGCTCTCGGACCGGCTCCGGCACCGCGACGACGACATCCGCCGCCACTGGCGTCTGCTCGTCGAGCGCATCGACCGGGAGGGCCTGGCCGACACGCCCCCGGGCGCGCCCGGGGGCTACAGCTACTTCATGCGGGCCCGCGGCCAGGGCGCCGATCGTGCCGGGTCCGCCTACCTCGTCGGCGACGCCGCCGGCCTGTCCACGCGGGATCTCTGCGAGGGCATCGGTCCGGCGGTGCGCAGCGGGCTGCAGGCCGCCGAGAGCATCGTCACCGGCGCCGCCTACGATCTCTCGACCGTGGATCCCCACACGCTGGGCAACCCGGTCGTCCGCCTGGGCCTCGACTTCGCGTTCACGCGCCTGCGCGCCTAGCGGACTTCGGCCGCGGAAGCCCTGCCGCCCGAACGCGCCGGCGGGGCCGTCCAGCGAGCATCGGAGGACGGGCCCCGATCGCCTGCTATGATGCGCGCCCGTTCAGGCTTTCCGGAGCTGCGCGCCATCCCGAACCAGCGAGCGATGCTCAGGAAGTCCGTCCGCCCCCTGCGGAAAGCCTCGAATCTCCGGGCCACCCTGCTCTGTCTCCTCGATCTGCTCCTCTTCGCGGCCCTGCTCGTGGGCGTCGTCGCGGCCGGCAGTCCCTGGACGAAACTCCTCTGCAGCGCGCTGCTCGCGCTGTCGATCTCCCGTCTGTTCGTGATCGGCCACGACGCCTGTCACCAGGCCTTCTTCGGAAACCGGCACGCCAATCGGTGGATCGGCCGCCTGGTGTTCCTGCCGTCGCTGACGAACTACAGCCTCTGGGAGGTCGGCCACAACCTCGGACACCACGGCTACACCAACCTCCGCGGCCACGACTACGTGTGGGCGCCCGCCAGCCCGGCCGAGTACGCGGCGATGCCGCGGTGGCGCCGTGCGCTCGAGCGCTTCTACCGGTCGGGCTTCGGCTTCGGCGCCTACTACGCCGTGGAGCTCTGGGGGAAGACGCTGCTCCTTCCCTCGGCGGAACAGCGTGACCGGAAAGGGACCGCCTTCCGCACGGACACCTGGCTGGTGGGCAGCTTCGCCGTGGCCTGGATCGGCGCCCTGGCGCTGGCGGGCGGCGCCACCGGCCAGTCGCCGCTGCTGCTCGTGGCCTGCGGTTTCCTGCTCCCCTTCGCGCTCTGGAACGGGATCATGGGCACCGTGATCTACCTTCACCACACCCATCCGGACGTGGTCTGGTACGACGACCCC
>JAZBPF010000243.1:0-7641 GCA_036351515.1 Pseudomonadales bacterium
CACGGCTGGGGGCGCCATCACCGCGCGGTCCTCTGCGACGCGGAGCACGGCGCGGCGGCGATCCGCGAGCACCGGGACGACGTCGCGGCCTTCGTGACCGTGCGCCTCGACCTCGACGGGACCCAGCGTGCGCTCCTCGACGACCTGCTCCGGCAGGCGGAGACGGTCGCGCTCGAGCTGCGGGCCCAGTGCCCGGCGGCCGACGCCACGCCGGACGCGCTGGCGTTCCTCGACCGGGGCGAGGCGGCCCTCGCGACCTCCCTCGAGGGGCTCCGGCGCCTGCGTCCGGCCTTCGAGACCTTCCTCGCCGCCCTCGACGGCGAGCAGCGGGCGCGCGTCGAGCGCTGGCTCGCCCATCGCCACGGACGTCGGGTGTGAGCGTCGTCGCGGGTCCGGAGGTCCGGGACTACGGCGGCTGGCTGCCGCCGCGGTTCCTCGCCCTCGCGATTGCCGCGATGCTGGGGCTGCACCTGCTGCTGCCCGGCCCGGTGCTGCTCGCGGGAGCCGGGCGGCTCGTCGGCGCGGTACCGGTCGCCGCGGCGCTCTGGCTGCTGATCGGCAGTGCCGGGCGCTTCGCTCGCCTCGGCACGGCGATCCGCTCGGACGGCGAACCCTCGCTGCTGGTGGCCGAGGGTGCGTTCCGCTTCAGCCGCAACCCGATGTATCTGGGCATGCTCGTGCTCGTCGCGGGACTCGCCCTCGCCCTCGGCACGACCACGCCCTGGCTCGTGCTGCCGGCCTTCTGGGCGCTGCTGCGATTCCGCTTCGTGGCCTACGAGGAGCGGATGCTCGCGGCACGCTTTCCGGAGGACTGGGAGGCCTACCGGCGCCGGGTGCGCCGCTGGCTCTGACGATCAGAGGCTCGCGAGGAGCGCGGGCAGGGCGTCCAGGCGCCGGAGCGCGAACACGCCGTCGCCGTCCACGGCGTCCGGCGCCACGTGGACCACGGCCATGCGGGCGCGCCGGGCGGCCTCGAGGCCCACGGCGCTGTCCTCGATGACCAGGCACCGTTCCCGCGGGACCCCGAGCGTCGCCGCCGCGTGGAGGAAGAGGTCCGGTTCGGGCTTGAAGCGGTCGATGTCGTAGGAGCTGAAGAGCGCGTCGCCGAAGTGGTGGCGCAGCTTCGTCACCTCGAGGGCGAGCTCGATCTTCGGCCGGGGCCCGCCGGAGGCGACGCAGCGGGCCCAGGGGCCCTCCGCGAGGGCGTCGAGGGCCTCGGCGGCGCCGGGCATGGGCCGCAGCTCCGTGGCGAGCATCTCCATCATGCGGGCCCGGTAGGCCGCGACGAAGCCGTCGTCGAAGGCCGCGCCGTAGCGCGCGCCGAGGGCCTCGAGGCTCCGCGCGAGCTCCCAGCCGCGGAAGGAGCGACTCAGTTCCTCGGGGTCGGCAGCGTAGCCGCGGGCGCCGAGCTCCCGGGCCATGGCCACCTGGCAGAGGAACTCGGAGTCGACGAGGGTGCCGTCGTTGTCGAAGACGAGCAGATCGAACACGGAGCCTCCCTCGGGCCTGCAGGCGCTCAGGCGGTCTCCACCTCGGAGACGAACTTGTAGCCGACGCCGCGGACGGTCTGGATCGGGTCGGCGTGTTCGGGCGACGCGGCCTCGAGCTTGCGCCGGAGCTTGGAGACGACCACGTCGATGGTCCGGTCGCGCCGGTCGCGGGGCTTGCCGCTCACCTCGTGGGAGATGTCGTTGCGCGAGAGGGCCTGCCGGGGGCGGCTCGCGAGGCAGGCGAGGATCTGCAGCTCCATGGCGGTGAGCTCCACTTCCTGGCCGTCCGGCGCGCGGAGCTCGTGGGCGTCCAGATCCAGCAGGAAGCCGTCGAAGCGCATGCGCCGGCGCGGCGGTGCCTGCACGGCGACGGCGTCGCCCTGGCGGCGCCGGAGCACCACGCGGATCCGGGCGAGGAGTTCCCGCTGGTCGAAGGGCTTGGTGATGTAGTCGTCGGCGCCGAGCTCGAGGCCGATGACCTTGTCGGAGACGTCCTGATCGCCGGTCACGAAGATGATCGGCGCCTGATAGCGCTCGCCGATCTCGCGCGCGAGGTCGAAGCCGTTCTCCTGACCGAGACGGATGTCCAGGAGCACGAGGTCGACGGGCTGCTCGGCGAAGACCTGGTGCAGACCGGGCCCGCCGGCTGCCTTCGACACCTGGTAGCCGGCGCGGACCAGGATGTTCTCGAGCAGTCGCTGGATCAGTTCATCGTCGTCGACGACGAGTACGTGCGGCACGCCGGGCGTTCCCTCAAAGCCGGAATTCCCGGTCGTCGCGGCCTGCGGACCGGGTGCGCGCACTGCGCTGCCCGATTACACGGACCGTGCGCCGCGCGGTCAAGGTCGAGGTGGCCCGGCGGTTGCTTGCGCTTCGCCGGCCGGGACCGCGCCGGGCATCGTCTTGACCGCGCCTCGATCCCGTCGCTATCGTCCGACGCCCTTCGATGCTGCGGCGCACAAACGGGTGCCGCCCCTGCGGGAGCCGCACCATGGCCGCCTCCGACGTACCGCGCACCGTGCTCGTCACCGGCGCCTCCGCCGGCATCGGCCGGGCCCTCGCCCGCGCCTTCGCCGCCGCCGGGCACGATCTGGTGCTCGTGGCGCGACGCGGCGACGTGCTCCGCGCCCTCGCCGAGGAACTGCGCGCCGCCCACGGGATCCGGGCCTGCGACGTGCCCCTGGACCTCACGGCCCCCGGCAGCGTGGATGCGCTCCTCGCGGCGCTGGCCGAGCGGCGCCTGGCCGTGGACGTGCTCGTGAACAACGCGGGCGTCCTCGAGGCCGGTGCCTTCCGCATGACCGAACCGGAAGCGCTGGCCCGCATGGTGGAACTCAACGTCGGCGTCCCGACCCTGCTCACGCGGGCGCTGCTCGATCCGATGCTGGCCCGGGGCTGGGGACGCGTGCTCAACGTCGCCTCCGTCGCCGGCTTCCAGCCGGTCCCGGGCATCGGCGCCTACGCCGCGACGAAGGCCTACGTGCTCTCGCTCACGGAGTCCCTCGCGGAGGAGCTCCGCGGCACGGGCGTCTGCGTCACGGCCCTGTGCCCGGGGCTCACGGACACGGACATGGCGCAGCAGGTCGGCCGCGTGAACCCGGGCCTGCAGATTCCCCGCGCGCTCCTCGCGGACGTCGACGACGTGGCGCGGGAGGGCGTCGCGGCCTGCCTGCGCGGCGAGGTGCTGCGGGTCCCCGGGCTCGCGAACCGGCTCGGGACGCTCTGGAGCCAGCTGCAGCCGCGCTGGCTCGTGCGCACGCTCGGCGGGGTCGTGGGCCGGCGGCTGCTCGCCGATCGTTGACGGCGCCGCTCGCGGCGCGCCGGGAAATCCCTTACGGTCGGCGCAGACGTCCGACACAGGAATCCCGTCATCAAGGACCGGCACGCGACCGTCGGCTGGCGCGAGTGGGTGACGCTGCCCGAACTCGGCATCCCCCTGCTCAAGGCCAAGGTGGACACAGGGGCGCGCACCTCCGCGCTCCACGCCTTCGCCCTCGAGCGCTTCGAGCGCGACGGTGCGCCCTGGGTCCGCTTCCGGGTGCATCCGCGCCAGCGGGACGAGGCCACGGAGGTGACCGGGGAGGCGCGCATCGTCGACGAGCGCGACGTCCGGGACTCGGGCGGGCATCGCACGCTGCGTCCCGTGATCGAGACCCGCGTGTGTCTCGGCGAGGCCTGCTGGCCCATCGAGCTCACGCTCACGGCGCGCGACGACATGCGCTTCCGCATGCTGCTCGGACGGACGGCGCTGCGGGGGCGCTTCCTCGTCGACCCCGGGCGCTCCTACCTCCTCGGGGGGCACGGGCCCGCCGGGCGCGTGGGCTGAAGTCCGCCCCATCCATTCACCGACCATCGGAACGGCATCATGACGGAAGCCCGCCGCATCGGCGTCCTGTCGCGCAATCCCCGGCTCTACTCGACGCGCCGCCTCGTGGAGGCCGCGAAGGAGCGCGGGCACGAGGTGCAGGTGATCGACACGCTGCGCTGCTACATGAACATGGCCACGGCGAAGCCCTCGATCCACTACAAGGGCCGGGCCCTCGAGGGCTTCGACGCCGTGATCCCGCGCATCGGCGCCTCCATCTCCTTCTACGGCGCGGCCGTGGTCCGCCAGTTCGAGATGATGGGCGTCTACAGCGTGAACGAGTCCGTCGCCATCACCCGCGCCCGGGACAAGCTGCGCTCGCTCCAGCTCCTCGCGCGCAAGGGCATCGGCATGCCCGTGACCGGCTTCGCGCACTCGCCGGACGACATCCCGGACCTCATCAGCATGGTCGGCGGCGCCCCCCTGGTCATCAAGCTGCTGGAGGGCACCCAGGGGATCGGGGTCGTGCTCGCGGAGAACCCGAAGGCGGCGCAGAGCGTCATCGAGGCCTTCATGGGCCTGAACGTGAACATCATGGTGCAGGAGTTCATCCGCGAGGCCGGCGGCGCGGACATCCGCTGCTTCGTCATCGGCGACAAGGTGGTCGCCGCCATGAAGCGTCAGGGCGCGCCGGGCGAGTTCCGCTCGAACCTCCATCGGGGCGGCACCGCCGAGGTCGTGCGCATCACTCCGGCCGAGCGGCGCTGCGCCATCGGCGCGGCCCGGGCCATGGGCCTGAACGTGGCCGGCGTCGACGTGCTGCGCTCGAACCACGGCCCCCTCGTGCTCGAGGTGAACAGCTCGCCGGGCCTGCGCGGCATCGAGGAGGCGACGGGCAAGGACGTGGCCGGGCTCATCGTCGAGTTCATCGAGCGCGAGGCGAAGCCGAACCGCACGCGGACCCGCGGCCGTGGCTGAGGCGGCGCGCCGCGACCCCGGCGCCGGCCCCCTGCGCATCCACGACCGGGAGATCGGCCTCGGGCAGCGCGTCACCGTGGACCTGCCGGTCGCCCAGCTCTACACGCACACGGAGCTGAACATCCCCCTGCAGGTCGTCCGCGGCCGCCGGGACGGACCGGTGGTGCTGCTCTGCGCGGCGATCCACGGCGACGAGCTCAACGGCGTGGAGATCATCCGGCGGCTCCTGCGCCACCGGGCCCTCGGGCGCCTGCGCGGCACCGTGATCGCGGCGCCGGTGGTGAACGTGTTCGGCTTCATCCACCGCTCGCGCTACCTCCCGGATCGGCGCGACCTCAATCGCTGCTTCCCGGGGAGCGAGCGGGGCTCCCTCGGCTCGCGCGTCGCCGAGCTGTTCAAGCGCGAGGTGGTCGACCGCTGCACGCACCTCGTGGACCTGCACACGGGGGCGATCCATCGCTCGAACCTGCCGCAGGTGCGGGCCGACATGGACGATCCGCAGATCGCCGCCCTGGCCCGGGCCTTCGGGCTCCCGGTGATCCTCGACTCCTCGCCGCTCGAGGGCTCCCTGCGCGAGGTGGCCGCCGCGGCGGGCATCCCGGCCATCGTCTACGAGGCCGGCGAGGCCCTGCGCTTCGAGGAGGCGAGCATCCGCGCCGGGGTCCGCGGCTGCGTGCGCGTGCTCCGCCATCTCGGCATGCTGCCGCCGTCCCGGCGCGGCCGCGATGCGGCCTGGGAGCCCTTCGTGGCCCGCTCCTCCCAGTGGGTGCGGGCGGAGATCGACGGGGTCTTCCGGCCCCACGCGGAGCTCGGCGCCCACGTGCAGAAGGGCGACCTCCTCGGCGTCGTCGGCTCGCCCATGGGCGAGGGCGAGGTGGAGATCCGGGCGCCGGCGCCGGGGGTCCTCATCGGCCGCAACAACATCCCGCTCGTGAACGAGGGCGAGGCGCTGTTCCACATCGCCCGCTTCGACGCCCTCGGGGAAGTGGTGAAGGGCGTGGAGCAGTTCCGGTCGGTCATCCTCGAGGGGGACGCACCCGCGGATCCGCCGGTGGTGTGATGCGGTAGACTCGGCCTCCTGCCCGAGATCCCAGGCGCGGAGGTCCGCTCATGTCCACCCAGGCCACCACAGCCGCCCCGGAGGTGCACGAGACGCCCCGGGACACCATGCTCGCCGTCCTCGAGCGCCAGCGCGCGGCGCAGCTCGCGGACCTGCCCGTCTCCCTCGAGACGCGCATCGACCGCATCGATCGCGCCATCGGCATCCTCGTCGACCACGGCGAGCGCCTCGCCGAGGCCATGCGTGCGGACTTCGGCCACCGCTCCGTGCACCAGTCCCTGTTCACGGACATCGCGGGCTCCCTCGGCCCCCTGAAGCACGCGAAGAAGCACGTCGCGAAGTGGATGAAGCCCGAGAAGCGCAAGCCGGACCTCGCCTTCCGCCTCCTCGGGGCGAAGGCGCGCATCGAGTACCAGCCCCTCGGGGTGGTCGGGGTGATCAGCCCCTGGAACTTCCCCGTGCAGCTCACCTTCGGCCCCCTCGCGGGCATCTTCGCCGCGGGCAACCGGGTGATGATCAAGCCCTCGGAGTACACGCCGGAGACCTCCGCGCTCATGGCCGAGCTGTTCGCCCAGGCCTACGACGAGTCGGAGGTGGCGACGATCCTCGGCGGCCCGCAGACCGGCGCGGACTTCTCCGGGCTGCCCTTCGACCATCTGCTGTTCACGGGGGCCACGTCCGTCGCGCGCCACGTCATGCGCGCGGCGTCCGAGAACCTCGTGCCCGTCACCCTTGAGCTCGGCGGCAAGTCGCCGGTGATCCTCGGCCGCAGCGCGGACCTGCAGCAGGCCACGGACCGGATCATGATGGGCAAGACCCTGAACGCCGGGCAGATCTGCCTCGCGCCGGACTACGTCATGGTCCCGCGCGAGCGCGTCGACGAGTTCGTGGAATCCTCGCGCCGTTCCGTGGCGCGCATGTTCCCGACGCTCCTCGACAACCCGGACTACACCTCCATCGTCAACGAGCGCCACTACGAGCGCCTCCAGGGCTACCTCGAGGACGCGCGGGAGAAGGGCGCGAAGCTCGTGGAACTGAATCCCGCCGGCGAGGACTTCCGCCAGCAGGAACACCACAAGATCCCGCCGACCCTGATCCTCGATCCCAGCGACGAGATGAAGGTGATGCAGGACGAGATCTTCGGTCCGCTCCTGCCCGTGAAGCAGTACGAGGCCGTGGAGGAGACCGTCGCCTACGTGAACGCCCACGACCGTCCCCTCGGCCTCTACTGGTTCGGGCGCGACGGCGACGAGGAGCGCGAGGTGCTCTCCCGGACCACGAGCGGGGGCGTCACCGTGAACGACGTGGTCATGCACGTGGGCCAGGAGGACCTGCCCTTCGGCGGCGTCGGCCCCTCGGGCATGGGCGCGTACCACGGCATCGACGGCTTCCGGACCTTCAGCCACGCGAAGAGCGTGTTCACCCAGACGAAGCTCGACATCGCGAAGCTCGCGGGGATCGCGCCGCCCTGGGGCGAGAAGTTCCTGAACACGATCCGCGGGCAGATCAAGCGCTGAGCACCTGACCCGACCCGCTGTCGGCGCGCGGGGGCGCCGGCGGCCCGTCCCACCGAATGCGCATGCGGCTCCCTGCGGAGCCGCCGGGGAGAAGCCATGACCAGCACCGGCGCCGCGGCGGCGCAGCCGTCCGCCCTGTTCTCCGAGGCCACGCGTCGCTACGTGCTCGGCGTCCTCGTGGTCACCTACACCTTCAACTTCATCGACCGGCAGATCCTCGGGATCCTGGTGGAGCCCATCAAGCGCGACCTCGGGGTCAGCGACACCTGGATGGGGCTGCTCACGGGCCTC
>JAZBPF010000244.1:0-2787 GCA_036351515.1 Pseudomonadales bacterium
AGCGCCCACTGTGGGAGCGAGCTTCAGCTGCGACCGCTTCGATCCGGCCGTTCCGTCGCCGCTGAAGCGGGCTCCCACAGCGGGATTTCGACAAACCCATGGGTGAACGCGAACTTCAGTCGCGACCGCTCCGGCCCGACGAAGAGCGTCGCGGCGGAAACCAGCTCCCGCGAACGCAATGCCGACCGCCCGGGGCGAGAGCAGCCTGCGGTCTTCGACTGCTCTCTTCGGGAGGCTCCTTGGCTCGCGGTCGCGCACTCCGTGCGCTTCCCACGACGTCCGTGGGAAGCCGACGCAGTCGGCGATCCCGCCCTGTGCCCTCTCCCACCGGGACGTCACGCACGTCCGCGGGCTTCGCGTTCAACGCGCGGCGTGGGCCTCGAGCAGCGCCAGGGGGATGAGCTCGAGGGCCGCCGCGTGCGTGGCCTCGAGGCAGACCGGCGGGGCCACGCCCGCTTGCTGCGCCTCGAGCCAGCGCGTGGCGCAGAGGCACCAGCGGTCGCCGGGCTTCAGGCCCGGGAACTCGAACTGCGGACGCGGTGTGACCAGATCGTTGCCGCGGGCGACGGAGAACTCGAGGAACTCCGCCGTGACCCGCGCACAGACCACGTGGCGGCCCACGTCCGCGGGATGGGTGTTGCAGCAGCCGTCCCGGAAGAATCCCGTCAGCGGATCCGCCGAGCAGTCCGCGAGGGGACCGCCGAGCACGTTCCGCGCGGCGCGCCCGCCGCCGCCTTCACCGTGGTTCTCGTCGAACATCGCGCATCGCCTCCGTTCCGTGCGGCCCGGGCCGCGGCGTGCCGAGGCGCCGCGGCGGGTTCGTCTTCAGGTGCCGACCTCCTCGTGCGGGAGGATCTCCGGCTCGGCCTCGGATCGCGCACACCATTCGGCCAGGTGCGGATCCGCGAAGAGCTGCTCGAGCCAGGGCCAGCACAGCTCCGGCACCGCGACGCCATAGGTCCGGAACCGCAGGGCCACGGGCACGAAGAAGGCATCCGCGAGGGACCAGCTGCCGTAGAGCCAGGGACCGTCGCCGGCGAAGCGCGTGCGCGCCTCGCACCAGAGCCCGATCGTGCGCTCCACGTCGGCCGCCGCGGCCGCCGAGAGGGCCACGCGGCGGCCGCGGGCCCGGACGTTCATGGGCAGCTCCGCACGGAGCGCCGCGAAGCCCGAGTGCATCTCCGCCACGGCACTGCGCGCGTGCGCCCGCGCGTCCACGGCCTCGGGCCAGGCCCAGCGGCCGGTCCGTTCGACGGCCCAGGCGCAGATGGAAAGGGAGTCCCAGATCTCGACGCCTCCGTCCAGGAGCACGGGCACCCGCGCCGCGGCGCTGTAGCGCCGGATCTGCGCCGGGAACTCCGGCGTGTCGAGGGCGAGGCGCTCCTCCCGGAAGCGGAAGTCGAGATGCCGCAGGGCGAACCAGGCCCGGAGGGACCAGCTCGAGTAGTTGCAGTTGCCGATGACGAGCAGCGGCAGGTCGTCCATGGTCGTCTCGCGCCGGGGCCAACGGCCCGCTAGCATACGCGACGCTCACGGGCCCGAGGAGCAGACTCCATGGAGCCCGTGCACGTCGTCTGGTTCAAGCGCGACCTCCGCCTCCACGACCACGCGCCCCTCGCCGCCGCCGCGGCCGCCGGGCGCGTGCTGCCGCTGTACGTGGTGGAACCGGAGCTCTGGCGCCGGGGCGACCTCGACGGGCAGCACTGGCGCTGGATCCGCGCGTCCCTCGAGGAGCTCCGCGCCGGTCTCGCCGCACGCGGGGCGCCGCTCGTGGTCCGCACCGGCGAGGTCGTCGACGTCCTCGAGGCCCTGCACCGCCGCACGGCCTTCGTGGCCCTCCATGCGCATCAGGAGACCGGCACCGGCTGGACCTTCGCGCGCGACCGCGCCGTCCGCCGCTGGTGCCGCGCCCGCGGCATCCCCTTCCACGAGGCGCTCCAGTTCGGCGTGTTCCGCGGCGGGGATCGGGATCGCGACGGCTGGGCGAAGCGGTGGGAGGCCCTCATGGGGGCGCCGGAGGCGTCTGTGCCCGCGCGCCTGCGCCCAGCGGAGGTCGCGCCCGGGCCCCTGCCCCGGCGACCCGACGCGGATCTCGGCGACTTCCATCCTGCTGCCGACGCGCGGGCGCCGGACCTTCGCGCCGGAGAGGCGGCCGCCCTCGCCCGTCTCGACGCCTTCCTCGGGGGCGCCGGCGCCGACTACCACCGCGGCATGTCGAGCCCGAACAGCGCCTGGGACGCGTGCTCCCGACTCTCGGCACCGCTGGCCTGGGGCAACGTCTCCCTCCGTCGCGTGGTGCAGCGCACGCGCGCCGCGCAGCGCGCCCTGAAGGCCGGCGACGGCCGGCTCCCGGACGGCACGCCCTTTCCGCGGCGAGCCCTCTCGGCCTTCGCCTCGCGGCTCCACTGGCACTGCCATTTCGTGCAGAAGCTCGAGCACGAACCCGAACTCGAGGACCGCTGCTTCAATCGGGCCCTGGACGAGGTGCGCCCTCGTCCGGGCGATCCCGCGCTCCTCGAGGCCTGGCTCACGGGCCGGACCGGGCTGCCCTTCGTCGACGCCTGCATGCGCGCCCTCCAGACGCGCGGCTGGATCAACTTCCGCATGCGCGCCATGCTCGTGGCGGTCGCGGCCTACCACCTCTGGCTCGACTGGCGCGAGCTGCGCGATCCGCTGGCGCGCCAGTTCCTCGACTACGAACCGGGCATCCACGTCTCGCAGCTGCAGATGCAGTCCGGCGTCACGGGCATCAACACGCTGCGGATCTACAACCCGGTGAAACAGGGG
>JAZBPF010000245.1:0-2138 GCA_036351515.1 Pseudomonadales bacterium
GAGCCCGACGAGGAGGAGCTTCGAGCGCGAGGCATCGAGGTGCTCCACGGGGCGTGACCTCCCCCCGATATCGCGGGGGCACACGACGTCACGCGCAGCGCTCCTTCCCGATCGCCGCAGCAGACCTCCCGGGGCGGAGGGCAAGCGCGGCGGGAAGCGCTCGGTGGCTCGCTCCTGACCCGCTCGCTGACGTCCGGCCCTCGACGGACGCATCGATCCCATGGCCGGGGACGGGCAGACCGGCTAGGGTCGACGTCCCGCATCGCGCGCACCGCAGCGTCTGCGGCACGGAGCTTCAGCGAGAGGATCCACCGTGCGCGCTTCCGCAGGAATCGCCCCCAGCCAGCGCCGACTCCAGCGTCCACCCGACTTCACGGGCGGACGCCTGGAGCGCTTCGATCAGGTGTTCGTCCGTCACGGTCTCGCGGGGGCGGTGCTCGGCGCTGCCTGCCTGTGGGTACCGGAGCTCCGGGCGCTGCTGGACGAAACGCTGACGTCCCTGCGCCTCGCGCCCGGACGCTACCTGCTCGCGGGTCTGTTGCTCCTCGGACTGATGCTCTGCAACGCATGGCGGATCGATCGACGCGTCGAGGCGGCTACCGTGGGTTGGGTGCTCTACCTGCTGGCTCTCGCGAGCTGGGAGGAATGGCTGTTTCGACTGGTCGTTCCCGCGACCCTCACGGACAGCGGCCTGCCGCCCGGCGCCGCGGTCATGATCGCGAACGCAGCCTTCGGGGCGCTGCACTACTTCACTCTGCGCTGGAAGTGGCAGTGGTGCCTTGCGGCCTTCGTCGGCGGCCTGGCACTGAGCCGGCACCTTCACGAGCACGCCGATCTCGCGCACATCGTCCTGCTGCACTGGGTCGCGACCTACGCCAACACGCCGAGGCCCCCTGGGTCCGCGCGGAGGGAACTCGAGTCGGGGACGTAGTCGCCTTGCTCGCTTCCGTACGCTGCGGCCTCCCGTGACCCGATCCTCCTTCCGGGGACGCGACGCCAGCGGCGAGCGCCGAGGGTCACGTAGCGCCTTCTTCGGGATTCCGGAGCAGCGCCGCGAACCCTCCGTAGACCATCCTGCGAGGATCGAAACCGGAGTCGGCGGAAAGGATCAGTGCTTCCATTCGGGGGTCCGACGCGACGCTCGCATTCGCACGATCCCGGGCTGCGCGCGATGCGAAGACCACGAAACCGAAGACGACCGTCTCGTGCTGCTCCGCGGACAACAGATCGACGAAGGAGCGCGTGCCTTCCAGCCTCATGTCGTCGCCGGAGTACTCGTGGTAGGCGAGCGCGCCGTGCTCTCGCCAGATCTGTGCCACCGCTTCCGCGAGTGCCTCGTAGGCGCCCAGGCGATTCCGGGCGATGGGGAACGCGAAGCCGTCGATGTAGTGCGACATGCCACCTCCGCGCGCACGGCATCGTCGAGCATGGGAGCCACCCGAAGACGATGGGCTCTGCGACCGGAGCCGCGTGGAGCGCCCGAGACCCATGCACCTGCGTCGAGCTCGAGGGCGACGCCGCTCCCTACCGCCCGACGTCGGGATGTTCGTTCAGGACGTGGTTCACGGCGCGCTCGATCGCAGCGATCGGCGCGCCGGGCTCGAAGGCGGACTCCAGGGCGCGAGACGTGGCCGCATCGTGCGTCGCGAGCCAGGCCAGCGCCTTCTTCGTCCCCTCGAACCATGACCCGCGCAAGTGGAAGTAGTCCTCGAGCAGCACCGTGAGCAGCCAGTGGCGCCGATAGTCGCCTTCCGCATCTCCGCGCTGGATGCGTGCCACCATCTTCCGGGCCCAGGTTCTGCGCACCTCGACCTCGTCCGCAGGCAGAGGCTCCGGACCTGCCTCGTAGCGCTCCTCCAGCCGCTCCAGCAACGACGCCGCAGCGCCGGCCCGTTGCAGCAGGATCCGCGATCCCCGAAAGCGAAGATGCTCCTCCTCCGGGGCGTCGAGGACCGTATCCGGATAGACGAAGGCATCGACGAAGATGCCGTCCCGCAGCTCCGCGATGCGGGTCACTCGCTCCACGGGACCGAAGGCGGCGACGTCGAGATCGCTGTCGGCGTCGGCCGAGCCATCGGCCATGGAACCGTAGAGGAGGATCGTGTGGGCGCCGTACTCCGCCTGCAGCCGCGCACACA
>JAZBPF010000246.1:0-14257 GCA_036351515.1 Pseudomonadales bacterium
ACGCCACCCCGGCGTCCTCCAGGCCGCCTTCCTCGATCCGGTGATGATCGCCCCGGGCGACGAGGACGCCTGGCGCCTCTACGACCGCTTCGGGCGGATCTTCTCGGAGACGCTCGGACAGGCGGCGGCGCGCGGCGCCATCGCCGCCGACTACGACATCGACCTGATCAGCCACGCCCTCGGGGGCGCCCTGCGTCACGGCACGATCTTCGGCGGCCGCCGGGGCTACGATCCCGAACACGTGGCCGATCAGCTGACCCTGTTCGTCCGCCGGGGCCTCGGCGGCGTTCCCCCGGAAGGAGAGCACGATGCGTGAGTTCGCGGGCCGGACGGCCTTCGTCACCGGCGCGGCGAGCGGCCTCGGTCTGGCCATGGCCGACGCCCTCGCCGCGGAGGGCATGCGCATCGTCGCGACGGACGTCGACGGGGACGCCCTCGCCGCCGCGGCGGAGCGCCTCGAGCAGCGCAACGTGCCGGTGCTGCCCCTCGAGCTCGACGTCGCGGACCGCGACGCCTTCGCCGAAGCCGGACGCCGGGCCGTGGAACGCTTCGGCGGCGTGCACGTGCTCTGCAACAACGCCGGCGTGTACCGCGGGGGCTCCCTCGACGCGGTCACCTACGCGGACTGGGACTGGGTTCTCGGCGTCAACGTCGGCGGGGTGGTGAACGGCCTGCAGTCGATCCTGCCGCTGATCCGCGCCACCGGCGAGGGCGGTCACGTGGTGAACACGGCGTCCATGGCCGGCCTCGTGGGCAGCAGCGGCATGGGCGTGTACAACGCGAGCAAGTTCGCGGTGGTGGGGCTCTCCGAGGCGCTGCGCGCCGATCTCGCGGGGCAGGGCATCGGCGTCTCCGTGCTCTGCCCGGGCATGGTGCGCACCGGAATCCTCGAGTCCGAGCGTACGCGGCCGGCCGCGCTCGCGGACGCCGCCTCCGACGGCGCCGCCGCGGCGCAGCTCTCGCTCATGCAGCTGGCCATGCAGACCGGCATCGACGCCGGGGAGGTGGGGCGCCTCGTGGTCGAGGGCATCCGCGAGGAACGCTTCTGGCTCCTCACCCATCCGGAGATGCGGGAGATGGTCGCGCAGCGGGACGAGGAGCTCCTCGGCGCCTTCGGCGAGCCCGATCCCGAGCGCCTCGCGCGGCTCGAGGCCTTCCGGGCGAGCTTCGCCGGCGACGCGGGCGCGCAGCACTGAAGGGACGCCGTACGGAGCCGCAGAGCTCCGCCGGGACGAGAGCACGATGCCGCCCGCTCCGCGGGCGCGAGAGGAGGGGATCGACATGAGTGCAGCGAGCGCGGAGGCCCGCGTCGTCTGGAACGAGGGCGAACTGATCGCCGAGGACCGCTACGCGCGGGCCCACGAGGAGGCGGGCCTGCGCCTGCACGGCGGCTTCGACGCCGCCGGGCGCTACCTCTCGCCCCGGACCCGGCATCGCTGGCCGGCGGTCCGCGCCTGGGAGGCGCAGCTGGCGGCCCGGGGCTGGCCGCGGATCGACACCGGGCCGGAGCTGCTCTCCGTAGCGCCGTTCCCGAACGAGGAGCAGGCGCGGCTGCTGCTGCGCGCCGGGCTCGGCCAGTTCTTCTGGGACTCGCTGACGATCACCGGGATCATCGAGGCGCGCGGCGAGGCCCTCGCCGCCTTCGATCCGCCGGACCTGCAGCCCTTCGTGGACGCGGACCTCGCGGGCACCTGCCTCGGCCACCTCGGCAAGGGTCTGTTCCGGGCCCACGGCTGGGACGAGGGCGGTCGCCGCGACCTCGGCCTCGGCGGCCACGACGCCATGTGGTTCGCGGTGCGCGACCTGCTCTTCGGGCCCGACCGCTGGCCCCTTCCGGAGGCCCCGGCCTCCATCGGCCGCGACGTCCCCGGGCGCGAGCTGCCGGAGCTGCCCGAGGCGATCGAGGGCCTGCTCAAGCTCATGACGAACGTGCTGATGATCGAGGTCCGCGCCGAAAGGACGTTCCGCTACTACGAGGCCGTGATCGGCACCCCGGGGCTCTTCGGTTGCCGCGACGCGGATCGCGACCTCGCCCTCGAACTCGTGGACCGGATCCGCACGGACGAGGCGATCCACGTGGCCTACCTGCGCTGCGCCCTCTCCGAGTTCCGCAGCTTCCCGATCCGGACGCTGGAGGGCCGGATCGTCGAGGGCCGCACGCTCCTCGACCCGCTCTGGGAGGCCATGATCCGCTGGCACGCCGTGGGCATCCACGAGGCGAACCGGCCGGCGCAGGTCGCGGCGCTGCGAGCGCGGGTGGAGGCGCATCCCGAGGGGGCGCGGCTCTGGGCGCGCCTCGGCGAACTCGGTGGCTTCGGCGTGGAGGCATCGGACCATGCGTGAGTTCGAGGGACGCACGGTCCTCGTCACCGGGGGCGCGAGCGGCATCGGCCTGGCGCTCGCCCGCGCCTGCGCCGCCGCCGGCATGAAGGTGGCGATCGCGGACGTGGAGGCGCCGGCGCTCGCGGCGGCGGTGGAGGAACTGCGCGGCGCGAACGCCGACGTGCTCGGGATCGAGCTGGACGTGCGCGACCGGGACGCCATGGCCGACGCCGCCCGGCAGGTCGAGGCGCGCTTCGGCCCGGTGCATCTGCTCTGCAACAACGCCGGCGTCGGCGCCGGCGGCCCGCTCCAGGAGGCGAGCTGGGCCGACTGGGACTGGACCCTCGGCGTGAACCTCGAGGGCGTCGTCAACGGCCTGCAGGCGTTCCTGCCCGGGATGGTGGCCCACGGCCAGGGCGGTCACGTGGTGAACACCGCCTCCATGGCCGGCATCGTCGGCGTCGCCGGCATGGGGATCTACAACGCCTCGAAGTTCGCGGTGGTGGGGCTCTCCGAGGCGCTCCTGCAGGACCTCGCGGCCACGGGCATCGGCGTCTCCGTGCTCTGCCCCGGCTTCGTGCGCACGCGCATCTTCGATTCCGAGCGCAACCGGCCGGAGGAATACGCACGCCCGCCGCGGACCCGCACGGAGGCCGACGAGGCCCGCCTCGCGCAGATCATGGACCAGGCGCTGGCGCCGGCGCAGGTGGCCGAACTCGTGCTCGACGCCGTGCGCGAGGAACGGTTCTGGATCTTCACCCATCCCGAGTTCGAGGACGTGATCCGGGCGAAGTGCGAGCTCATGACCGCGGCCTTCCGGCCCGCGGGCAGCTGAGGTCCTTCCTCCCGTGCTGAAGGAGATCCTCGCGGAGCGGCCGGCGGCGCTCGGCGCCTGGCTGTCGATCCCGGACGCCCTCGCCGCCGAGGCCGTGGCAGGCGTCGGCTTCGACTACAGCCCCGGTCACCAGTCGAGCCACTACTCAGAGCCCTTGCGCGGCCCGCCTGCAAGGCGCGGAAGCGCGGGCGTAGCATCGCTACGTCAAGCGAGTGCAACGCGGCAGGCGGGCCGCACAAGGGCTCCCGGAGGGCGCTTCTGGCGCACGCGCTGCCCGCGTTGGTCGTCGCTCACGTAGCGCTGCTACGCCACGCTCCTCCCTCCTTGGCAGCACGCACGCCAGAAGCGCTGAGTGGTGGCTCGACTGGTGACCGGGGCTGTCGGTCTGCATCGACCTGCAGCACGGCTGCATGGACTACGAGACCGCGCTCGCCATGATCCGGGCCGTGGACCTGACCGACGCGGTGCCCATCGTGCGCGTGCCGCGCAACGAGCCCGGCATCATCGGCCGCGTCCTCGACGCGGGCGCCCTCGGGCTGATCGTTCCCATGATCGAGTCCCTGGACGACGCCGTGCGCCTCGTGGACGCGGCGCGCTATCCGCCCCTCGGCCGCCGCAGCCTCGGTCCGACGCGGGTCGGCCTGCGGGACGGTCCCCACTACGTCGAGGAAGCGGATGCGCGCATCGTCGTCGTGCCCATGATCGAGACCCGGGGCGCGCTGGACGCCGTGGAGGAGATCGTCGCCCTGGACGGGATCGACGGCGCCTTCGTGGGGCCCTTCGATCTCTCCCTGGCCCTCGGTCTGCCGCCGGGGGAGAACGACGGCGACCCGGAGTTCGACGCGGTGCTCGCGCGGGTCGTGGAGGCCTGCGACGCCGCCGGGCGTTTCGCGGCCGCCTTCTCCTCCCCGGGCCGCGCGGCGGAGCGCGTCCGTCAGGGCTTCCGCATGGTCTCGGTGATCCCGGACGTCGCGGCGCTCGTCGGTGCGGCGCGGGGCGCCCTCGATCGGGTCCGTGGAGACCTCGACAGGTCGCTCTGAGCGGGACGCTCAGCCGATCGAGAGGATCTGGCCCCAGGTCTGCACCGGCCGCCGGATCTCCTTGTGCACGAGCACCGCGTCGTCGAAGCGCGCCTCGCAGCGCTCGGCTAGCTCCGTGAACGGGGGTCGCCCGGGGTCCGCGACGAGGATCCGCGCCACGCCGGCCTTCCGGGCGCGGCGGATCAGGTTCCAGAGGTCCCGGCCGAGCGTGTCCCAGAAGCAGATGTCGGCGCCGACGATCGCGTCGAAGTCGCCGAGCCGCGCGGTGGTGAGCTGATCGAAGCGCCGGCGCTCGGCCGTGAGCGGAACGCCGTTCAGCTCCGCGTGGAGCTGCAGGTAGGGCAGCACGTGGGCGTCCGCGTCGATGCCGTGGACCCGGCAGCCGAAGCGCTTCGCGCAGAACATGCCGAGGAGTCCCCAGCCGCAGCCGAGCTCGAGGACGCGGGAACCCTCCGGCAGCGGGTGGCGCTTCAGGTGCTCCATGAGCAGGAAGCTCGCGTTCCAGGCCTTGTTGCCGTGGATCTCGGCGACGTGCCCGGCCCGGCGCAGGGCGCGCATGCGCGGGTCGCTCGACGACAGGATCGTCAGGCCGTTGGCGCGTCGCTGCGTGGGTGCGGGCATGGACCCTCCGGGGTCGTGGTCGGCTTCAGCGGACGTCGTCGCCCTGGAGCTGCGCCTCGTAGCGGGCACTGGCATGGAGCCAGTCGTCCTCCAGGGCCTCGACGCGCTGGCGCAGCTCGCCCTGCTCCTTCAGGAGGGCCGTGAGATCGTCGCGGCGGGCGTCCGTGTAGAGCGTCTCGTCGGCGAGCGTCGTCTCCAGGGTCGCGAGCCGCCCCTGCTGCGTCTCCAGCTCGCGCTCGAGGCGCCCGATCTCGTCCTTCAGGGGCTTCAGGCGCTTGCGGAGCTCGGCGGCCTCGCGCTTCTCGGCCTGGCGGTCCGCGCGCGTGCGTGCGGGCGCCGCAGGTTCCTCCGCTTCGCCGGTCGCCGCGGTCGGCGCCGCGTCCCGGTCCAGGAGCCAGCGCGCGTAGTCGTCGAGGTCGCCGTCCCAGGGCACGACGCGGCCGTCGGCCACGAGCCAGTACTCGTCCATGGTCTCCCGCAGCAGGTGCCGGTCGTGGGAGACGAGGAGCACGGCGCCGGCGTACTCGCCGAGGGCGAGGGCCAGCGCCTCGCGCATCTCGAGGTCGAGGTGGTTCGTGGGTTCGTCGAGGAGCAGGAGCGCGGGCCGCTGCCAGGCGAGGAGGGCGAGGGCGAGGCGGGCACGCTCGCCACCGGAGAAGGTGTCCACGGGTTCCAGTGCCTGGGCGCCGAAGCCGAAGCCGCCGAGAAAGTTGCGCGCCTCCTGCTCCGGCGTGCGCGGATCGAGTTCGACGAGATGCTGGAGCGGCGTCCGGCCCCGGCGCAGCTGCTCCACCTGGTGCTGCGCGAACCAGGCCACGGGCGCGTGGTGGCCGCGCTCGAGTTCGCCGGCGAGCGGCGGGAGCATGCCCGCGAGGGTGCGGATGAGCGTCGACTTGCCGGCGCCGTTCGGCCCGAGCAGGCCGACCCGGGTGCCGCCCTCGATGCGCAGGGTCACGCCGTCGAGGATCCGCGCCTCCGTGCCGTCCTCGCCGCGGTAGCCGAGCGTCAGGTCCTCGGCGTCGACGAGGGGGCTCGAGAGCTTCAGCGGGTCGCGGAAGGTGAAGCGGAAGGGCGAGCGGGCGTGCACCGCCGCCGTCTCCTTCAGCTGCTCGAGGGTGCGGATGCGGCTCTGCACCTGGCGCGCCTTCGTCGCCTTGGCGCGGAAGCGGTCCACGAAGCGCTGGATCTCGGCGATGCGCTTCTGGTGCTTCTCGAAGGTGTTCTGCTGGAGCGCGAGCGCCTCGGCGCGCTGGCGCTCGAAGGACGAGTAGTTGCCGCGGTAGACGGCCACGCGGGCGTCCTCGAGATGCGCCACGTACTGCACGGTGCGGTCGAGGAAGTCGCGGTCGTGGGAGATGAGCAGCAGGGTCCCGTCCAGGCGGGAGAGCCAGCGCTCGAGCCAGAGGGTGGCGTCGAGGTCGAGGTGGTTCGTCGGCTCGTCGAGGAGCAGCAGGTCCGCGGGCTGCATGAGCGTGCGCGCGAGCGCGAGGCGCATGCGCCAGCCGCCGGAGAAGTCCGAGACCGCCCGCGTGAAGTCGTCGCCGCGGAAACCGAGGCCGTGGAGGATCGCCCCGGCGCGGGCCTCGGCGGCGTAGCCGTCGATGGCGTCGAGCTTCGCGTGGAGCGGGCCGAGGCGCTCGTGGGCGCCGGCGGCCTCCGCCTCGGCGATGGCCTGCTGCACGGCGCGCAGCTCCCGGTCCCCGTCGAGGACGAAGTCGAGGGCACCGCGGTCCGAGTCCGGGGTCTGCTGCGCGAGGTGCGCGATGCGCACGGAATCGGCGAGGAGCACGTCGCCGTCCTCGGGCAGGAGCCGGCCGCGGATCAGCTCGAAGAGCGTCGACTTGCCGGCGCCGTTCGCACCCACGAGGCCCACGTGCTGCTTGGCGTGGATCGTGAACGAGACGCCGTCGAGGATGACCTTCTCGCCGCGGCGGACGAAGCAGTTGGCGAAGGTCAGCATGGCGGGGGCGTCGCGCGGCGGCGGAGGCCGCGACGCTAGCGGCGGCCGCGGCGCCGGTCAACGGCCGCCGCCTTCGTGGTGTCGCCCGCGGCGTCGGGGCATGATCGTGGGATCGTCGACGTCGGAGGTCCCTCGTGATCCGCATGCCGCTTCTGCTCGCCTGCCTGGGCACCGCCCTTCCCGCGTTCGGCGCCCAGGCCGACCCCGCCGACGTGACCACCCTCGACGGGATCCTCGCGGCCTACTACGAAGTGGTCTCGGGCCCTGCCGGGGAGGCCCCGGACGTCGCCCGGGACCGCTCCCTGCATCATCCGGACGCGCAGGTGGCGATCGTGCGCACGGGCCCCGACGGGACCCCGGTGCTCGAGGTGACGGACCTCGACGGCTACCACGGCGACGCGGGCCCCCGGAGCGCGCCCTTCTACGAGTACGAGACCGGCCGCACCGTGCGCCGCTCCGGCGCCCTGGTCCACGTCTGGAGCCACTACGCCTACGCGGACACGCCGGGCGGGACGCCGACCTTCGAGGGCGTCAACAGCATCACGCTCCACGACGACGGTGAGCGCTACTGGATCGTGAACTGGATGTACGACGCCGACGTCGAGCGCGAGGGTCGCTGAGCCGTGGAGCGCGTCCGCACGGCGCGCCTCGAACTCGCGACCGAGCGGCGGGGTACGGGCGATCCCGTGCTCTTCGTCTCCGGCACCGGCGGCGACCTGCGCAAGCGCCCGAACGTCCTCGACGGCCCCCTGGCCGAGGCCTTCGAGGTGCTCGCCTACGACCAGCGCGGCCTCGGCCGCAGTGCCCATCCGCCGGGCGACTGGACCATGGGCGCCTACGCCGACGACGCGGCGGCGCTGCTCGACGCCGTGGGCTGGGACGCGGTGCCCGTGGTCGGGGTCTCCTTCGGCGGCATGGTGGCGCAGGAGCTCGCGCTGCGGCATCCGGATCGCGTGCGTGCGCTCGTGCTCTGCTGCACCTCTGCGGGCGGCGCCGGCGGAGCTTCCTGGCCGCTCCACGAACTCGCCGCGCTGCCGGACGCGGAGCGCGAGCGACTGCAGCTCGAACTCTCGGACCGGCGCATGGACGCGGCCTGGCAGGCGGCGCACCCGGAGCGGGTCGAACGGATCCTCGCGCAGCAGCGGGCCCAGGCCGCCATCGGGGCCGGGGAGCCGGGGCGCGCGGAGGGTGCGGCCCGGCAACTCGAGGCCCGGCGTCGCCACGACAGCTGGGACCGGCTGCCCTCGCTGCGGGTTCCCACCCTCGTCTGCGCCGGGCGCCACGACGGCATCGCGCCGCCGGAGAACGCCGAGGCGCTCGCGGCGCGCATTCCGGGGGCGGAGCTGCGCTGGTTCGACGGCGGCCACCTGTTCCTGCTCCAGGACCGGAGCGCCTGGCCCGCGATCGTCGCCTGGCTCCGGTCCCGCGGCCGCGCATGAGCGGCTCCGGTACACTGCCCGCCCTGCGTCGGGGGAACGTCATGCACGAGGAGCACACCGCAGCCGCGCTGCGCCGGGCGTTGCGGCACGCGCAGGCGGGCGCCTGGGACGAGGCCCACGGCATCGTCCAGGACCTCCCTGGCCCCACCGCGGCCTGGCTCCACGCGCACCTGCATCGCGAGGAGGGAGACCTGGCCAACGCCACCTACTGGTACCGGCGGGCGGAACGGCCCGTGTGCGAGGGATCCCTCGCGGCGGAACTCGCGCGGATCGCGGCCGCCCTCACGGACACCGCGGCTCCGTGACCGAGCGCGAACCGGTCGCCGCCTTCAGCGGCGCCACGGCGGCCGCCGTGGTCGTGGCGAACATGATCGGCACCGGGGTGTTCACCTCCCTCGGCTTCCAGCTCCTGGACATCCAGTCCGGCTTCGTGCTCCTCATGCTCTGGGTGGTGGGCGGCGTCACGGCGCTCTGCGGCGCGCTCACCTATGCGGAGCTCGGGGCGGCGCTGCCGCGCTCCGGCGGCGAGTACAACTTCCTGACGCAGATCTACCATCCGGCGGCGGGCTTCGTCTCCGGCTGGGTCTCGGCGACGATCGGCTTCGCGGCGCCGGTGGCGCTCGCGGCGATCACCTTCGGCAGCTATCTCTCCTCCGTGTACCCGGCGCTGGATCCGACCTGGCTCGCCTGCGGCCTCGTGCTCGCGCTGACCGCCGTGCACGGGAGCACGCGGCGCAATTCCGGGGGCGTGCAGCGCTGGTTCACGGTGCTCAAGATCGCCCTGATCGTCGCGTTCTGCGCGCTCGCCTGGCTCCTCGTGCGCGAACCGCAGCCCGTGCGCTTCCTGCCGACGGCGGCGGACACGGGCCCGCTCTTCTCCTCCGCCTTCGCCGTCTCCCTGATCTACGTGAACTACGCCTACACGGGCTGGAACGCGGCCACCTACCTCACGAGCGAACTCGAGAATCCGGAGCGGAACCTGCCGCGGGTGCTCGGCCTCGGCACGGCGCTGGTCATGGCGCTGTACGTGGCCCTGAACTTCACCTTCCTGCTCGTGGCGCCGCAGGAGGAGATGGTCGGGAAGGTGGAGGTCGGCTACGTCGCCGCCACCCACGTCTTCGGGGAGATCGGCGCGGCGGTCATGGGCACGGTGCTCGCGCTGCTGCTCGTCTCCACCGTGAGCGCCATGACCCTCGCGGGCCCCCGCGTGCTCCAGGTGATCGGGCAGGACTTCCGGGCGTTCCGCTTCCTGGCGCGCACCAACCGCCACGGGCTGCCGGCGGTGGCCGTGGCCTTTCAGTCGCTGCTGGCGCTCGCCTTCATCGTGACCGCGTCCTTCGAATCGATCCTCGTGTTCGCCGGCTTCACGCTGGGACTGAACTCGTTCCTGGCCGTGGCGGGCGTCTTCGTGCTCCGCTGGCGCCGGCCGGACCTGCCGCGGCCCTACCGGACCTTCGCCTATCCGCTGCCGCCGCTCGTCTACCTCGCGCTCACGGGCTGGACCCTGACCTACCTGCTGCGCCAGCGTCCCGTGGAGGCCGGCTTCGGCCTCGCGATCGTGGCCACGGGGCTGGTCTTCTACGCCCTCACGCGCCGCCTCGGCGGGGACGCCGGCCCGGCACCGGCCCGGGCGGAACCGCCGGCCCCCGCGTCCTGACCTTCACGCGCTTCCGGGAGACCTCCGTGATCCGATCGATCCGTCCGCTGCTCGCCGTGCTCGCCACCGTCGTCGTCGTCGCCTGCGGGCCGGGCGAGGGGGGAACCGCCGGCCCCGGCGACGCGGCTGCGCCCCCCGCGGCGGCGGGCACGGCGGACCTCCTGTTCGTCCACGGCAACGTCTACACCTTCTCCTGGCCGGAGCCCGCCGGCGACGGTACGCCCTCGCCGGAGGCGCCGCGGGATGCGGAGGGCCGCTGGCGCGGGGACGCGAGCGCCGTGGCGGTCCGCGACGGCCGCATCGTCGCGGTGGGCGACGAGGCGGCGGTCGAGGGCTGGCGCGGCCCCGCCACGGAGGTCGTGGACCTGGCCGGAGCCACCCTGATCCCGGGGCTCGTGGACTCGCACACGCACCTCTTCGAACTCGGCGCCGCCCTCTCCCGCATCTCCCTGGTCGACGTGGAGACCGAGGAAGCCGCGGTGGCCCTCGTGGCGGCGCGGGCGCGGGAGGTGCCGGCGGGCACCTGGATCCTCGGGCAGGGCTGGGACGAGGGCGCCTGGGCCGATCACTATCCGGACAAGCGCCTGCTCTCGGAGGCGGTGCCGGACCATCCCGTGTACCTCCGGGGCCTCCACGGCTTCGCCGGCTGGACCAACCAGGCGGCGCTCGACGCGGCGGGCATCGACGCCGACACGCCGTCCCCGAGCGGCGGCGAGATCCGCAGGGGACCGGACGGTGCGCCCACGGGCCTGTTCCTGAACCGCGCCGTGCCGCTCATGGACGAGGCCGTGCCGGCCCCGACGGCGGCCGAGCGCCGAGCGCACATTCTCGCGGCCCTGCGCGTCATGGCGGAGGACGGCTACACGGCCGTGCACGAGGCCGGCACGGACGCGCCGTCCGTGGAGGCGCTGCTCTCCCTCGCCGAGGAGGGCGCGCTCCCGCTGCGCTTCTACGCGATGCTCTCGCTGCGCGACCCCGACCTCATGGAGCGCTGGATCGCGCGGGGGCCGAGGCTCTCCCGGGACGGCGACCGGCTGATCGTCCGTGCCGTGAAGGGCTACTACGACGGATCCCTCGGGGCGCGGGGCGCGCTCCTGCTCGAGGACTACTCGGACCGCCCCGGCCACCGGGGTGTCGCCGGGGCCGAGTACGGCTTCGACCGGGCGCTGGCGGAGGAGGCCATGCGCGCCGGCTTCCAGCTCGCGATCCACGCCATCGGCGACGCGGCGAACCGCGACACCCTCGACTTCTACGAGGCGACCTGCGCCCGGGCGCCCGAGACCTGCGACGGTCGCCACCGCATCGAGCACGCCCAGGTCCTCTCGCCGGCGGACGTGCCGCGCTTCGCCGAGCTCGGCGTGATCGCGTCCATGGAGCCGCCGCACGCGGTGGAGGACAAGGGCTGGGCGGAGGAGCGGCTCGGGCCGGACCGCATCCTCGGCGCCTACGCCTGGCGGAGCCTGCGCCGCGCCGGCGCGACGCTGACCTTCAACGCGGACAACCCGGGCTCGGACCACGACGTCTTCTACGGTCTGCACGCGGCGATCACGCGCCGGGACCGGGAGGGAGAGCCGCCCGGGGGCTGGTATCCGGAACAGGCGCTCACGGCCGAGGAGGCCCTGCGGGCCTACACCTCCTGGTCGGCGCGGGCGTCGTTCCTGGAGGACGAGACGGGCACCGTCGAGGTCGGCAAGCGTGCCGACCTGACGGTTCTCGATCTCGATCCGCTGGCGGTCGCGGCCTCCGATCCGGCGGGCCTGCTCGAAGGGGACGTGCTCCTCACCGTGGTGGACGGCGAGGTGGTCTACGCGCGGGACTGATCAGGGCGGGCCCGCGAGCCCGTCCGCGGCGGCCGGCTCGAGCCGCTCGAGCCCGTCGCCGCGACGCAGCAGCATCGTGCGCATGCGTCCGTCCCGCTCCAGGTTCACCTGATTGACCTGTTCCGGCCAGAGCTCCTGGAGCGCCTCCTGGCGTACGGCGGCGACCCGGTCGAGGGCCGCCGCCGGCATCTCCTGGTAGACCCAGAGGAAGTCGCCGTCGAGCTCCGCCCCCACGAGTTCCAGCGGCAGCGCTTCGCCGTCCGCGTCCGCGAGCGTGAAGCGGTGCGCCACGTAGCGGGCGAAGGCGGTCTGCAGGGTGCGGTCCGTGAACAGGTCGCCGCGCAGGCCGCCGAGACGCCGGACCGCGTGCTCGGCGTCGTGGACGTAGAAGCGGTGCACCACCTCCACGAGCTCCGTGCGCGGATTCGCGCGCACGGTCGTGAGCGCCGCCTTCAGCTGGTGCGCGAGGGCGCCCGCGGCCCCCGCCAGCAGGACGCCGGCGAGGGCTGCGGCGACGAGGCGGTGACGGCTCACGGTCGCCTCACTGGGTCTCGCGCATGGGCACGGGACGGTCGGCGGCGTTCTCCTCGCCCTGCGGCGGGTCCGCGTCCGGCGTGTCGGTCTTCCGCTCCACGCGCAGGTCGCTCATGAGGTTGCGCTCCTCGCGCTCGCGCTTGTAGAGCTCGATGCGCGAGGGCTCGAAGCGCCGCGGATAGTGGTTGTTGGTCGTGTCCGCGTCGGCGGTCTCCCAGTGCGGGTCGACCACCACCTCCGTGAGCTCCCGTTCGCGGATCAGCAGCTTGCGCACCTGCCTCGCATCGCGGCGCCAGATCTCCGCGGGGATGTGCAGCTCCTCGGTGCTGCCGTCGGCGTAGCTGAGCCCCAGGATGATCGGCATGACGAGACCGCCGACGTTCGAGAACTCGAGGACGTAGTAGTTGGCGTCCTCGGCCACGGCCCGGTCGTAGACGCGGCGCAGCCAGCCCGGATCGTTGTCGTTCGGATCGTGGAGCGACTCGAGGAACTCGTCGTAGGCGTTCCGGTCCTTGTCGGTCACCGTGAACTCGTCCTGCTCCGAGTAGAGGTCGTTCAGCCAGGGCAGGCGCTCCGTGCGCGTCACGATGCCCTCGGCCTCGTTGCGGGCCTCGTGCCGGGAGACCGGGTCGGCCTCGCGCTGCTCGCGCTCCCAGGGCTTCTCGACGTCCGGGTCGCGCGTGTCGATGCGCAGCTTCCAGACGCGGTCCAGGGCGATGTCCACGTGGTCCGTGGAGTAGAACCAGCCGCGCCAGAACCAGTCGAGGTCCACTCCCGACGCTTCCTCCATGGTGCGGAAGAAGTCGTAGGGCGTCGGCCGCTTGAACTTCCAGCGGCGCGCGTACTCGCGGAAGGCGAAGTCGAAGAGCTCGCGGCCGAGGATCGTCTCCCGGAGCACGACCAGCGCCGTCGCGGGCTTCGCGTAGGCGTTGTTGCCGAACTGCAGCAGCGATTCCGAGTTGGTCATGATCGGGACCTGGCGCTCGCTGGTCATGTAGTCCGTGATGAAGCGCGGATCGCCCCGGTCCGAACGCATGCCCTCGCCCCACTCGGTCTCCGCGAGGTGCTGGAGGAAGGTGTTGATGCCCTCGTCCATCCAGGTCCACTGGCGCTCGTCGGAGTTCACGGTCATGGGGAAGTAGATGTGCCCGATCTCGTGGATCACCACGCCGATGAGGAACTCCTTCTCCGAGCGCGAGTAGGTGCGGTCGCCGTCCTCGTGCGGGTCCGTGCGCGGCCCGTTGAAGGTGATCATGGGGTACTCCATGCCGCCCACGGGGCCGTTCACGGACTGGGCCACGGGATAGGGGTAGGCGAAGGAGTAGCGCGAGTAGACCTCCATGGTGTGGATCACCGCCTGCGTCGAGTAGCGCGACCAGAGCGGTTCCCCTTCCTTCGGATAGAAGGACATGGCGAGCACGGACTCCGGTGCGCCGTCGTCGTTGGGCTGCGCGTAGCCCTGGGCGTCCCAGATGAACTTCCGCGAGCTCGCCCAGGCGAAGTCCCGCACGTTCTCGGCGCGGAAGTGCCAGGTGCGCGTCTCGTCCGTGCCCTCGGCCTCGTTCTCGAGCGCTTCCTCGGGCGTGACCACGAAGACCGGCCGCTCCGCCGTGCGGGCCTCCTCGAGGCGGTCGCGCTGCGTGCGCGTGAGCACGTCGCCGGGGTTCTGGAGCACGCCGGTGGAGGAGACCACGTGATCCGCGGGGACCGTGATCTCCACGTCGAAGTCCCCGAACTCGAGGGTGAACTCGCCGTTGCCGAGGAATTCCTTGTTGTGCCAGCCCTCGTAGTCCGAGAAGGCGACCATGCGCGGGTACCACTGGGCGAGGAGGAAGATGTCGTTGCCGTCCTCGGCGAAGTACTCGTAGCCCGCGCGGGCGCCGACGGCGTCCGTCTCGGGAATGTTGTTGGCCCAGTCCACGCGGAAGGTGACCTCGTCGCCCTGGCCGACGGGGGCCGGCAGGTCGATGCGCATGAGCGTGCCGCGGATCACGTGGGGCAGGGCGTTGCCCCGGCCGTCCGTCACGGC
>JAZBPF010000247.1:0-6684 GCA_036351515.1 Pseudomonadales bacterium
CGAAGGCGAGGCCGCGGCGCGACCGTCCCGTCGCCGCACGCGGCCCTACCGCCCCCGGCCCGGCCGCATCCGGCCGATCGCGCCGGAGGATCCCCACTACCGGGTCGCCATGGAGCTCGCGCGGCGCATGGGCCGCACGGCCCACCGGGACCGCGCCGGACGGCTGATCTGCCACCACCTGCGCTGCATGCTCGCCTGAAGCCGGACGCGGGCGCCCGCCGGCTTCGGGCGCGTCCGCATCGCGTGCGATCGGGGGTCGGCGGAAGCCGGCGCGGGGAGCGGTGATGGCGCTCAGCGCGTCGAGGCGGTGGACCAGATGCGCAGTTTGCGCAGCCAGGAAGGACTGCCCGCCGCGGCGCGGAGTTCCTCGTCCCGCGGCGCGTGCCCGGGATCGCCGGTGCCGGTGAGGTAGAGGTCCACGTCCAGGCCTTCGTGTCCGTAGTGCAGCGTGAGGCGGCGGATCCGTCGCACGAGCTCCGGCGGCCAGTGGGCGAGCAGCACCCGTTCCGCCTCCGCGCGCAGGGGGAGGTCGCCGCGCGTCTCCGACTCCTCCGGGTCCACGTGGACCTTCACGTCGCGGACCTCCGGAAACCGTTCCCGCAGACGTCGCGAGACGGTCCAGGCGATCTGGTGGCCCTCGGAGACGCTCAGCTCCGGGCGGACCACGATGTCCAGATCGAGGAGCACCGCGGCGCCCATGCGTCGCGAGCGCACCCGATGGACGCCGAGCACGCCCTGCACGTCCAGCGTCGCGAGGCGCACCTCGGCGAGCTCGGCCGGCGAGAGCCCCGAGTCCACCAGCTCCTGGGCGGCTCCGGCGATGAGCCGCCAGCCGACCCAGCCCACCAGGCCCGCGACGGCGATCGCGGCCACGAGGTCGAGCCAGGGCAGCCCCGCCATGGCCCCGGAGACGCCCACGAGCACGGCCACGGAGGAGAGGGCGTCGCTGCGGCTGTGCCAGGCGTTGGCCAGGAGCAGGCGCGAGCCGATGCGCTCCGACACCCGCCGCGTCCAGCGGAAGATCCACTCCTTGCCGGCGACGGAGAGCGCCGCGACCACGAGGGCGGCCGCGCCCGGCGTCGGGAAGCGGCCCGCGAGCAGGCGCAGGAGGCTGTCGTAGGCCAGGCCGCCGGCGACGACGAGGAGCACGGCGCCGAGCACCAGGGAGCCCAGGGTCTCGAAGCGGTCGTGGCCGTAGGGGTGCCCGGCGTCGGGGCCCTTGCGCGCGAGGGCGGTGACGACGAGCACGCCGGCGTCCGTGGCGAGGTCCGAGAGCGAGTGGACGCCGTCGGCGACGAGGGCCTGGGATCCGGCGAGGAGGCCCACCAGGATCTTCGCGAGCCCGAGCGCCCCGTCGAGCACCGCTCCGGCGAGGGTCACGTCGCGCGCGGCCTTCAGTTCCTCGGCCCGGGCCTCCGCGGGCTCGCTCACGGCGCCGCTCCGGGCTGATTCAGGTCAATGCCGGGGGTGCACGGGATCCGTACCGTGGTCCATGCTGAGAAGGGCCGGGTGCAGCGGCATCCGGAGCGGGAACCGGCAGGAGCGAGCGACATGATCGGGGCACTCTCACCGCGGCGCATCGAGGCGCTCAAACTCGATCTCGAGGACCGCCAGAACTGCCTGATCGAGGACATCTACCAGCTCAGTCGAGGGCTGCTGAATCGTGTGCGGGTCCCGGAGACCTTCGCGCGAGAACTGCGTCGGGAGGACTGTCGAGCGCCCCTGACGGCCGCGGAGGACCGGCGCGCGGCCGCGCTCGTGGCGGAGGTGGAGGAACTCCACCGGGTGAATCGCACCCTCGGACGGCTGCAGCGGGCCGACTTCGGACGCTGCGCCGGCTGCGGGGCTCCGATCGACTTCCCGCAGCTCGCGGCGGACCCGACGCGCGATCGTTGCAGGAGCTGCGTCGCGGAGCCGGTAGCGGGCTGACCCCCGTCCCGCGCTCCGGCGTCGTTCAGGACGCCTCGACCCACCGGGTGCCTGCCATGTCGGCGAGGCGCTCCGGGTCGAGGATCCGCACCTCCTTTCCCTCGACTTCGAGGACCCCCTGCCGCTGCATGCGCGTGAAGACGCGCGAGACCGTCTCCACCACCAGGCCGAGATAGTTGCCGATGTCCCCGCGGGACATGGGCAGGCGGAAGACCTCGCCGGACAGGCGCCGGCGCCGCAGGCGCGACGACAGGCTCAGCAGCAGCGAAGCGATGCGCTCCTCGGCGGTCTTCTTGCTCAGCAGCAGCATGAGCTGCTGATCGTCGGTGATCTCCCGGCTCAGGAGCTGGAAGAGGTGCCGCTGGAGCGAGGGGATGTCGCGGGAGAGCGGCTCGATGCGGTCGAAGGGGATCTCGCAGACCGCTGCGGTCTCGAGGGCCACCGCGCAGTTCGCATGCCGCCCGGTGGCGATGCCGCCCAGGCCGAAGAGCTCCCCGGGCAGGTGAAAGCCCATGATCTGCTCCTCGCCTTCCTCCGTGAGCCGGTAGGTCTTCACGGCGCCGCTGCGCACGGCGAAGACGCTCGTGAAGGGATCCTCGGCGCGGAAGACGTGCTCGTTGCGGCGCAGGGGTCGGCCCCGTTCGATGATCTCGTCGAGGCGCTCGAGTTCCGTGCCGGCGACGGCGATGGGCAGACAGATGTTGCTGAGGGAGCAGCTCTGGCAATGGGGCTGGAAGGTGTGCGCGTCCTGCGCGCCCCGCTCGATCTCGCTCATCCTTGACCTCCCGCAAGGTCGGGTCGTGCGCCTCGCCGCTGCAGGCGCGCCGAGATGATACCAGTTCCGGGGCTGCGGCGGTCAGCGCGGGGGGCTGTCAAGCGCGCGCCGGGCCCGCTGCCGCGTCGGTCGCGATCAGCTCCGCGTTCAGGCGCAGACGCTCCTCCCGACTGAGGGCCGGGACGCCGTCGAGGAGCGTGGCCGGGAGCACGCCGCGCCCGGCGAGGGCGGTGCAGATGCCCTGCCAGGCTTCGCCGCCGAGCGTGCGGAAGTGGTGGCAGGGCACCGGTTCCTCGCGCCAGAGCGCGTCGAGCAGGGCGACGCCGAGCCAGTCCCCGCGGCGCAGCGAGCTCCAGGCGCGCACCCCCGTGCGCGCCGCCCGCCGCCAGCCGTCCGGGCTCTGCGGGGCCCGGGCGACGGCATCGCCGCGACGGGACAGGCTGCCCGGCCCGAGACCGAGGCGTCGTGCGTCCGGCAGGAGCCAACGATCGGCCCAGAGCGGCACCGTCGCCCGATCCCGGCGCCACCAGAGCGCCCGGTGCACCCGGCGCAGGCCGCGCTGCGCGAGCGCCTCCTCCAGGGGATCCGCGCCGCCGGTGAAGGGCCTGCGGAAGGTCGCCGGATCGGCGGGATCGATGCCACGGGGGACCCGGCGCACCACGCCGTCGAGGATCTCCGCATGGCGTTCCAGGCAGGCCGGGACCGGCCAGTCCGGGGCCTCCGCCAGCGGCGGCGCGACGAGGACCACGCTCTCCCAGTCGCCGAGCGCCGCGCGCCCGAGGGCGGCGTCGAGGGCCGCGTCCGTCGCGTCCGGCGCGGTGGCGTCGAGGGCCAGATGGGCGACACCGAGCCCCCGGAGCAGGGCGAGGGGCTCCGCGGAGACGCCCGCCGCCTGCACCACGGCCACGGAACGACCGGGGCAGGCCGGGTCGACCTCCACGCTGCGCACGATGCCGAAGGCGAGCTGGGCGAGTCGGTCCGGCGCGATGCGTCGGAAGTCCAGGCCGTCCCAGAGCTGTCGGTCGATGCGCGGCGGAGCCTGTTCCGCCTGGAGTTCCGCGACCAGGTCCGCGACGCCGCCGAGGCCGCGGAAATCGACGGCGAGGCTCGCCGTGCCGTCCAGCAGGAAGCGGGTGAGGCGATCGGGCAGCAGCGTGTCGTGCACGGAGGCGCGCGCTCCTCAGAGTCTGTGAAAAATCCGGTCGCCGTCGCGAGCGGTCCGATCAGGGAGCGAGACAAGGCGTCTGTGGCGAAATCGAGGGAGCTTGCTGAAGCAAGTGACCGCTGATTTCGGCACAGACAACGCAGTCGGAGCCGTTGATCGGGGCGCGCAGCAGGCGGACGGCTTTTTCACAGGCTCTTAGTCCGTGAACACCGGCATGGCGCCCATCTCCCAGAGCATCACGGTCACGGTCATGAGACCGATGACCATGACCAGCCCGACGGCGAGGGCGGCGCTGGCGAACAGGTACCCGCGTTCCCGGGGCACGCCCATCATGTGCGGGATGCCGACGTAGAGCAGATACACGGCCCAGCATGCCGCGGCGGTGCCGACCAGCAGGTCGAGCCAGAGCAGCGGTCGCAGGCCCACGAGGCCCGCCAGGAACAGGGGCGTGTTCGTGTAGGTCGCGAGCGCGATGGCGCGGGTCGGCGAGGACTGCGCCCCGTAGGTCTCCGCCATCCAGTGGACCATGAGGCCGAGCATGGTGGTGCCGACGACCATGGCCCCGAAGAAGAGCACGATGATCACGGAGGCGCTCTGGGACGTCATGCGGTAGAGCGTGTCCCCTCCGGGCAGGGACCAGCCCACCTGGGTGACGCCGTAGTACCAGGCGAGGGCCGGGAGCAGGGCGACGATCAGGAGGTGACCGCCGACGACGGCGGGGAGGCTCCGCTCCTCCCGGGCGATCGCCGCCCACTCCTGATCGGGATGGGTGAACAGACCCAACAGATGGCTTGCGAACACGGTATCTCCCCTCCGGGTCAGTCGATGAGCGCCGTCCGGGAAGGAGTTCCCGAGCGGCAGTCGTAGGGTCCGGAAAGCCCCGGGGCTTCCAGGACGGATGCCTGTGGCGGCGCGGCGGACGTCATGGGCGCGGCGCCGGCACCGTGGCCCCCGTGGTGGCCGCCCCCGCCGTGCCCCGCGGCCTGCACGAGCGTCCAGAGGCCGAAGGCGGCGACGAGGGCGCCGGCCACCGCGCGCACGCGCCGGTCCGCGAGGGCGCGGCCGAGGGGCAGGGCGGCGAGGCCGCCGCCGACGACGGCGGGCAGCGTGCCCGCGCCGAAGGCGGCCATGAGGGCCGCGGCGCGCAGCGGATCCGCGGCGGTGAGGGCGTAGGCGAGGGCGCTGTAGACGAGACCGCAGGGAAGCAGGCCCCAGATCATGCCGAGCACGAGCGGCTCCGCCGGGCCCTGCACCTGCCCCTGCAGGGGCCGGACCGCGCGGAAGAGGCGTCCGCCGACGCGCTCCAGGGCCCGCAGGCCGTTCCAGAGTCCGGCCAGGTACACGCCCATGAGCACGAGCAGCACGCCGGCCACGGTGCGCAGGACCATGAGCCCCTGGGGCACGAGGTCCGTGGCGGCCGCGCCCAGGGCGCCGCCGGCCGCGCCGAGCAGCGCGTAGCTGCCGATGCGGCCGACCGAGTAGAGGGGCACCAGGGAGGCGGCGCGCAGCGTGCCACCGCCGGCGGCGCCGGCGCGCAGGGAGAGGGCGCTCGCGATGCCGCCGCACATGGCGAGGCAGTGGCCGCTGCCGAGCAGGCCGATGCCGAAGAGCGTGAGGAGTTCCGCGCCGAAGCCGTTCACGAGCGCTCCTCCGCGGGCTCGCGCGACGGCTCGGGCCGGCGCTCGACCGCTTCCTCGTCGAGGAGGATCCGCTGCGCTTCCCGGTCCAGGTCCTCGAACTGGCCGCTGTCGATGGCCCAGGAGAAGACCCACAGCGCCCCGAGGATCAGGACGATCGAGATGGGGATGAGGACGAAGACGATCTCCATCAGGTCGCCTCCTCCGCCGTCCGCGCGCGCCCCGTGCCGAGCAGGCGCGCGGAGTTCGTGAGCACCACGAGGGAGCTCGCCGACATGCCGAGCGCCGCGAGCCAGGGCGTCACCAGCCCGCCCATGGCCAGCGGCAGGGCGATCGCGTTGTAGCCGACGGCCCAGAGCAGGTTCGCCCGGATGCGGCGGCGCGTGGCGTGCGCCGTCGCCACGAGGCGGCGCACGCCGTCGATGCCGGGCGCGACCACCACCGCGTCGGCGGCGGTGCGGGCGTAGTCGCTGGCGGACCCGACGGCGACGGAGGCGTGGGCGCCGCCGAGGGCCGGGGCGTCGTTGATGCCGTCGCCCACGTAGAGCACCCGGTGACCGGCCTCCCGGGCCCCGTCCAGGGCCGCGAGCTTGTCCGCCGGCGTCGCTGCCGCCTGCCAGTGTTCGACGGCGAGGTCCCGGGCGACGCGGGCCACGCGGGCCTCGCCGTCACCGGAGAGGATCGTCGGAGCGAGGCCTTCCGCGCGCAGGGCGTCGACCACGGCGGCCGCTTCCGGACGCAGGGCCTCGGTGCTGCGGAAGCGGGCGCGCTCGCGCCAGCCACCGGCGCCGTCTGCGGCGGCGAGCACGATGCCCGCGCCGTCGGCGTCGCAGTAGTCCGCGCGGCCGAGGCGCCAGCGGACGCCGTCGACCGTGCCTTCCACCCCTTGCCCGTGCTCGCTGCGCACGTCCCGCGCGGGCGCCGGCGCGAGCCCCGCGGCGGTGGCCGCCTCCCGAAACGCTTCGGCCAGCGGATGACGCACCTCGGCCTCCAGTGCGGCGGCCACGGCGAGGCTGGATGGGTCGCCGGAGACACGCGCCACTCCGGCGCCGTCGGGGCGGGTCAGCGTGCCCGTCTTGTCGAAGGCGACCGCGTCGCAGGCGGCGACGCGCTCGAGGGCGTCCGGGTCGAGCAGGAGCACGCCGCGGCGGCGCAGGGCCGTCCCGGCGGCCGTGATC
>JAZBPF010000248.1:0-4983 GCA_036351515.1 Pseudomonadales bacterium
TCGTCTCGCGTGGGCCGCCGGCGGCGGTCCGTGGGCGAGGGTCCGCATGCGGAGGTCCGCACGCGGCGCCGAGCGGACCGCCCGCGACGGCGAACGATTCCTTCAGGCACTCCGAGCGGGTGTCCGGACGCGGCGCGCCGCCGGGACACGTCCCCCGGGACCGCCGGTCGAGGCAAGAGGGTCGCGTGGCGAGGGGAAGCCCGGCCGTCGTCGGGTGGCCGCGCGATGCGGGCCTCGCGGCCCTACGGAGGTGGCAGAGGGCATCGCCGCAGGCGGAAAGCCTGGGAGTGCTCTTCCGAGGGCGGGCGGGCGGCCAGGCCTGCGGTGGGGGCGCTCGGGTCGCCCCGTGCCCTCAGTTCGTGACCAGCAGCTCCACCACGGCCCGGGCCTCCGCCGGGGCGCGGGTCGCGTCGGTCATGGCCGCGTCCGCCCCCGTGAGCCGCGCGAGATCGGCCCGCTGCTCGAGGAGGGGCCCCCCCACCACGACGCCCAGGGAGCGGTTCCGGGACGCCCGTCGCACGCGACGGATCAGGCGCGAGAGCGCCTCCAGGTGCCGGTCCGCGGAGATGGAGAGGCCCACGAGGTCGAACCAGTGCCCCTGCACGGCGTCGAGGAGCGTGGTCTCGTCCGTGCCCGGGCCCCCGGCCACGTCCCAGCCTTCCGTGCGGAAGCAGGACGCGACGATGGACAGGCCGAAGGTGTGCTGTTCCCCCGGGGCGGCCGCCAGCAGGATCCGGCGGCTGTTGATGCGCGGCGGGAGATCCTGCTCGAAGCAGTCCGAGAGGCGGTGCTGGAGCTGCTGCAATCGGCCCACGCCGATCGTGACCTGCGTGAAGCTGACGCGGTCGTCCTCCCAGAGCTCGCCGAGAAGCCTCGCGGCGGGCGAGAGATAGGCGACGTAGAGCTCCTCCAGACGCAGGCCCCGGTGCCGGCGGGCATCGAGGAAGCGCTCGGCGGGTTCCGGTGCCTCACGGAGCACGAGTTCGGCGAGTTCGGCGATCTCCGCCGGGTCGGCGGCCGGTGCCGGAAGGGCGCGCGGGACGGCGCGGGGCCCCTCGCCGCGATGGGAGAGCACGAGGCGCGGCAGCACCTGGCGCTCGACGACCTCGGAGACGGAACTGCCTTCCCCGGAACCCCGCGTCCCGGGTTCGCGTGCGCCGGTCGGCGTGACCGGTGCCGCTTTCCCCCCTGCGCCGACGGACGGACTCCGGGCCCGTTCCCGCGTCGCGTCGGTCATGTGCTTCTCCTCGTGCCCGGATCGCCCAGCGCTGGCGCCGGCCTCCGCTGCCACCGGCTCTTCGACCGGCTCGGAAGCGGTACGTCACGACCGATCCTCCCGCACGGATCCCCCCGGATCCGTCCCCGGAGCCTGCGCCCGGGCGGCGGTGACGGTCAAGCGTGCCGACGAAGTGATGGTCCGGGAGCGTCGAGGGATTGTCCACCAAAATTGACGTAAGGCTGTGTTGACACTTTGGCGGAGCGGCAGCTAGATTGCCTGCGTGGTCCGGAGGGAGAGATCCATGCGCGACGCAGGTCCCGCACCGCAGCGAAAGCTCCTCTACACCGAGGAAGAGCGGCGGCGCCGAGACGAGACGCCCTGGACCCTCGTGCAGGGGTTCCTCGCACCGCTCCAGTTCCTCGTCTTCCTCTTCAGCCTCGGGCTCGTGATCCGCTATCTCACGACCGGCGCCGGCTACGAGGCGGCGACGGCGTCGATCGTCCTGAAGACGCTCGTGCTCTACACGATCATGGTCACCGGGGCGATCTGGGAGAAGGTCGTCTTCGGCCGCTACCTGTTCGCGCCTGCCTTCTTCTGGGAGGACGTGTTCAGCATGGTGGTGATCGCCCTGCACACGGCCTACCTCGTGGCCCTCTTCGCCGGCGCGAGCACCGGCGTGCAGATGGCCATCGCCCTCGCGGCCTACGGCACCTACCTGATCAACGCGGTGCAGTTCATCCTGAAGCTCCGGGCGGCGCGGCTCGCGGCCGAGGCGCACGACCGGGAGACGGCGGCACTCGCCCTGCAGGGCCGGGAGGCCGCCGCGTGAGCCGACCCGCCGAAGCCCTCGAGTGCGGCGCCGACGAGCGCCTGATCCTCCGCGAGCGCGGCCAGCGCGAAGTCTTCTGCGGTCTCACGGGCATCGTCTGGCTGCACCGGAAGATGCAGGACGCGTTCTTCCTCGTGGTCGGCTCGCGCACCTGCGCGCACCTGATCCAGTCCGCCGCCGGCGTGATGATCTTCGCGGAGCCGCGCTTCGGCACCGCCATCATCGACGAGCGCGATCTCGCGGGCCTCGCCGACGCGAACGAGGAGCTCGACCGCGTGGTGGAGCAGCTCCTCGCGCGGCGGCCCGACATCCGCATGCTGTTCCTCGTGGGCTCCTGCCCCTCGGAGGTCATCAAGCTCGACCTCTCGCGCGCCGCGCAGCGGCTCTCGCAGCGCTGGCTCCCGGACGTGCGGGTGCTGAACTACTCGGGCAGCGGCATCGAGACCACCTTCACGGAAGGGGAGGACGCCTGCCTCGCGGCCCTGGTTCCGGAGCTGCCGCGTCCGCAGACGGAGGCGCCGCGCCTGCTCGTGGTCGGCAGCCTCGCGGACGTGGTCGAGGACCAGTTTCGCCGCCTCTTCGCCGAGCTCGGCGTCGGTCCCGTCGACTTCCTGCCCGCCCGCAACGTCGCGGGGCTGCCGCCGGTGGGGCCGGGGACGCGCTACCTCCTCGCCCAGCCGTTCCTCGCCGAGACCGCGCGGCTCCTCGAGGGGCGTGGCGCGCGGCGGCTCCCGGCGCCGTTCCCCCTGGGCGCCGAGGGCACGACGGCCTGGCTGAAGGCGGCCGCGGACGACTTCGGCGTCGACGCGGCGCACTTCGACGCGGTGACGGCCCCGGGCCGGCGCCGCGCGGAGACGGCCGTCGCGCGCTATCGCGACACCCTCGCCGGCCGGCGCCTGTTCTTCTTCCCGGACTCGCAGCTCGAGGTGCCGCTCGCCCGCATGCTCCTGCGGGAGCTCGACGTGCAGCTCGTCGAAGTGGGCACGCCCTATCTGCACAAGCACCTCATGGCGCCGGAGCTCGCGCTCCTGCCGAAGGAGGTGACCCTGAGCGAGGGGCAGCACGTCGAGAACCAGCTCGACCGCTGCCATGCCGCGCACCCCGATCTGGTCGTCTGCGGGCTCGGTCTCGCCAATCCGCTCGAAGCCCGCGGCATGAGCACCAAGTGGTCCATCGAGCTCGTGTTCACGCCGATCCAGGGCTACGAGCAGGCGGGCGATCTCGCGGAACTCTTCGCCCGGCCGCTCCTGCGGCGCGAGCGCATCCGGGATCTCGAATCATGCAATTGACCGTCTGGACCTACGAGGGCCCGCCCCACGTCGGCGCCATGCGCGTGGCCACGTCCATGCGCGACGTGCACTACGTGCTCCACGCGCCCCAGGGCGACACCTACGCGGACCTGCTGTTCACCATGATCGAGCGCCGGGACCACCGGCCGCCGGTCACCTACACGACCTTCCAGGCGCGGGATCTCGGCAGCGACACGGCGACGCTGTTCAAGAACGCGGCGAAGGACGCCTACGAGCGTTTCCGGCCGAAGGCCATGCTCGTGGGCGCGTCCTGCACGGCGGAGCTGATCCAGGACGATCCCGGCGGCCTCGCGGAGGCCCTCGCCCTGCCGATCCCGACGGTGCCCCTCGAGCTCCCCTCCTATCAGAAGAAGGAGAACTGGGGCGCCGGCGAGACCTTCTACCAGATCGTCCGGCATCTCGCCGACGTGGACCCGCCGCCGGACCCGGAGGCGGGCAGCAGGCGTCCGCGCTGCAACCTGCTGGGCCCGACGGCCCTCGGTTTCCGCAACCGCGACGACGTGGTCGAGGTCACGCAACTCCTCGCGCGGCTCGGCGTCGACGTGCACGTCACGGCGCCGCTCGGGGCCGGTCCCGAGGACATCGCGCGCCTCGGCGAGGCCGACTTCAACGTCGTGCTCTATCCGGAGACCGCCCGGAGTGCGGCCGGCTGGCTCAAGCGCCGCTTCGGCCAGCCGGCGGTGGAGACCGTGCCCATCGGCATCGGCGCGACGCGCGACTTCGTGCGCGAGGTCGCGGAACTCGCCGGCGTGGATCCGGCGCCGGTGCTCGACGATCCCCGCTCGCGCATGCCCTGGTACTCGAAGTCCGTGGACTCGACGTATCTGACGGGCAAGCGCGTGTTCGTGTTCGGCGACGGCAGCCACGCCCTCGCGGCGGCGCGCATCGCCCAGCGCGAGATGGGCTTCGAGGTGGTCGGCCTCGGGACCTACACCCGCGAGCTCGCGCGCGAGGTGCGCGCGGCGGC
This sequence comes from Pseudomonadales bacterium, assembly GCA_036351515.1. Lineage (GTDB taxonomy): Bacteria > Pseudomonadota > Gammaproteobacteria > Pseudomonadales > Azotimanducaceae > JAZBPF01. The sequence continues at coordinate 4,326 of JAZBPF010000248.1, forward strand.
CGCGGACTACGGCGTCGAGCCCCTGATCACCGACGACTACCTGGAGGTGGAGCGCGCCATCGAGGCGGCCCAGCCGGAACTCGTGCTGGGGACCCAGATGGAGCGCCACATCGCCAAGCGCTTCGGCATCGGCTGCGCGGTCATCTCCGCGCCTGTGCACGTGCAGGACTTCCCGGCACGCTACTCGCCGCAGATGGGCTTCGAGGGGGCGAACGTCATCTTCGACAGCTGGGTGCATCCGCTGACCATGGGTCTCGAGGAGCACCTGCTCGGCATGTTCCGGGACGATTTCGAGTTCGCCGACGACGCGGCACCGTCGCATCTCGGCTCTCACGGCGGTGGGGCGACGCGGCGGTCCGAACCGTCGCTCGCGGTGGTCGCCGCCACGGGCGAGGCGCCCACGGAAGCCGCGGCAGCGCCCGTGGCCACGGCTCCGGCCGAGGTCGCGGACGCGGCGGGTTCGCGCTGGGAGGAAGAGGCCGAACGGGAGTTGAAGAAGATCCCGTTCTTCGTGCGCGGCAAGGCACGCCGCAACACGGAAGCGTTCGCGCGCGAGCGCGGCGTGGCCCGCATCACGGTGGAGACGCTCTACGATGCCAAAGCCCACTTCGGCCGCTGACCGCACGACCGTGAAGGTCGTGATCGTGACCCTGGACAA
>JAZBPF010000249.1:0-4613 GCA_036351515.1 Pseudomonadales bacterium
GATCGCCGCCCGGATCGGCCCGCGGGATCCCGACGGAGCGGAACTGCCCCCGAACGGTGCTGCACCATCTTGTGGCAGCACATGAACATCTGATTACATTGCGTCCCTCTCTTCGTCCGAGCACGGAGGCTCGCGGGTGAAGCCGGGTTCTTCGCTCCATCGCATGCTCCTGCTGATCCCGCTCCTCGTCCTCGGGGGCTGTGCGGGACGGTCCGCCCCGGACGACTCGGCAATCGGCCAGGGGGAGCCCTGTCGCGTGCAGGAGGTCCGCGACGGCGCCGGGCGCGGACTCGCGCTGCGGAACTGCTGGCTGCCCGGCGCGACCAATCCCTACCAGGCCGTGCGCGTGTCCCTGCACTGGTCCGAGCAGGACGCGGACCGCTTCACGCTCAACGCCACCTTCTCCGAACTGCGCCGACCGGTGCCGATCTCCGCGCTCGCGCTCGTCGTGGACGGCGTGGAGCATCCGCTCCGCCTGGAGTCCGTGCGCCCCGGCCAAGGGGCCGCCGGGCCCGTGGGACGACCGCTGCGCCGCGTCTGGCGCTTCTCCGGACCGGTGGGGGTGCTCGACGCCTTCTCGGCCGGGGAGCGGGTCGCGATCCGGGTGGACACGGCGCTGCCGAGCCGGGAGTCGGTCCGCGCCGACACCCCCGTGCTCGGCCAGGACCGGACCCTCGTCGGCTCGGCTCGGCAGCTTCTCGCGCGGATCCGCGGGGCCGCCTGACGGGGACCGGGGCGCGGCGGTATGGTGTCACCGCGGTTTCCCGACCACCGTTCCCCATGATCGATCTGCACTGTCACCTGCTGCCCGGCATCGACGACGGGGCCCCGGACCTCGCGGCGACGCTCGCCCTCGCGCGCCATGCGGTAGGGGCGGGCATCACCCACGCGGTGGTCACGCCCCACATCCATCCCGGGCGCTGGGACAACGAACGGGCGGGCATCGAGCCGTTGCTGGATGCAGTGCGCGCGGCCCTGACGGAAGCGGAGATTCCGCTCGCCCTCGCCGCCGGGGCCGAGGTGCGGATCAGCGCCGAGATCCTGGACTGGCTGCCCGCCGGGCGCCTGCCGTTCCTCGGCGAACACGAGGGCGAGCCGGTGCTGCTCCTCGAGCTACCCCACGGCCAGGTGCCGCCGGGCACGGAGAAGCTCGTGCGCTGGCTGCGCCGGCAGGGCGTACGCCCCATGATCGCGCATCCGGAGCGGAACCGGGCGATCATGCGGCGGCCCGCACTGCTCGAGCCGTTCCTCGCCGAGGGGTGCCTGCTGCAGCTCACGGCCGGCGCCGTCGCGGGCCGCTTCGGGCGCTCGGCGCGCCGCTGCGCGGAGGGGTTGCTCGAGGCGGGCGTGGTGACGATCCTCGCCTCGGACGCCCACAACCTGAAGGCCCGCCCGCCGGAGCTCGCCGAGGGACGCGACGCGGCGGCCCGGATCGTGGGCGCCGGGGCGGCGGAACGGCTCGTCACGGACGCACCCTGGGCGCTCGCGGGGGCGCGCTTTTCCGGGGCGTTCGCGGAGGGCGGATCGTTGACAGTCGGTCGCCATCCAGTATGATGCGCGTCTCCCGATCGAGGGGTGTTTAGCTCAGTCGGGAGAGCGTCGGCCTTACAAGCCGAAGGTCGCAGGTTCGACCCCTGCAACACCCACCAGTTCGCAGTACGCCGGAGCGGTAGTTCAGCTGGTTAGAATACCGGCCTGTCACGCCGGGGGTCGCGGGTTCGAGTCCCGTCCGCTCCGCCACCTACATAAGAAAATCAGTCGCTTACAGACGGTTTTCTGGTCTTGCCACCATCGTGGCCACCATCGGCTAGACTGGTCCCTTCACCCTGGGGAGGGACCGCCGATGGGCTTCACCGCCGCACTCACGAACGAGCAGGTCGAGACGCTGGATGCGTCGATCACGGGCATCGGAACCGGGGTCGGCCCTTGGCGTCGGGCCCTGCTCGGTGTGCTCTCGAGGGACGAGGCGGATCTCGTGCAGGCCGCCCGCGACGACGAGGTGGCGGAGGCGTTCCTGGCGGTGCTCGAGGCGGCGCCGGACGCCATCGAGAAGCACCGGGCCACGGCCGAGCTCCTCGAGGCGGCGCAGGCCCGGCTGATGCTCGTGCTCGAGACGGTCTACAGCGAGTCGTAGTAGCTGGCCTGGCTCATTCCGAGATGAGTGCTCGAAATGAGCCACCCGCAGCGGCAGGCGGCAGCGGAGGCGGGGGTGCCTCGGAAGACCCTGGGCGATTTTGAGCAGAGGTCTCAATCTCGCCCACGCACAGAGCCCGCCCCAGAACCCCGGCTCCCGGCCGCATCAGAGCCTCGGACTGCTCTACGCCACCGCGTCGCCCAGGAAGGCCCACCGCAGGTACCCGATCTGCAGCTCGCCGTCGGTCATGTCGGCGCGGATGTAGCCCTTGGCGATCATGCGGAGCACGGCGCTTCGGTCGCACTCCAGGAGCTCGGCGATCTGCGCGATGCGGTTCACGGACGAGAGGGGGGCGAGGTCCGCTCCAGCCGGCCCGCCGCGAAGCCGTCAACCCACGTGCGGATGCTGCGGATCCGGCGCCGGGTCTGCGTGATGCCGCGGCCCGTGACCCGCGTGCAGCGGCGGAGGCGTTGAGTCTCGGTGGGCGGCGAGTGCTCAGTCGCGCCCAGGAACTCGCGCATCAGCACGACGCACGCTGGATCGCGCAGGGAGTACGCGCGGAGCGCCTCGTCGATCAGAGGGGCACGGCTGTCGTCACCGGGCGCCTCGAGGCCCGCCCAGACCAGCCAGTCCTCGTGGCGGACCTCGAAGGTCAATGTGGGGGTGCCTCGGGTGCGGGGAGCTCGGCCGGCACCGCGCCGGGCGTCACGGCACCCTCGGAGAGCTCGGCCAGCGCGTCGTGGATGCCTTCCTCGAGCACGGCCCGGATCGCAGGCACCGAGTCCGCGGTGTGCGCCAGCGGGGCCAGCTTCGCGGGCAAAGCGAGCAGCCGGGCGCGGACATTCGAGAACTGGTCACCGACGATCGCGGCCACGTCCTCGACGGCCACCGCCTCTCCGCGCTCCTTCGCGAGGAGCAACTCCTGGCGCCGCGTCTGCACTCGGGCCAAGCGAGCGCGCTCCTGGGCGAGGTCCAGCATCGAACCGTCATCGGAATCGATGAGGCGCGCGATTTCCCGGTTTCGATGCCACGCGGCGACCGCCGTAGCGTTGTAGAAGTTCACGCGGCCGCGGCGCTCTGGAGCAGGGAAATCCGGCTCCGTAGCCCATGAAGTCAGGGTCCGGGGCGTCACGTCGAGGAGGTCGGCGAGGTCCTGCTTGCTGAGCTCGAGCACGGTCACACTCCAGGCCGACGGAAGAAGGAAGTAGGTGGGCCCTCTGTGCCTAGCGGAACGCGGCGACTCATCGCACCCGTAGGGGCCACGCCTCCAGGAGGACCCGGAGCGGCGCGCATCGAGAAGTCCCGGCCGGCTCCCGTGACCGAAGGAGGAACAACGGGAGCCGGGGCGCGCCACCTCTCACGAGGCCCGGGATGATCGTCATGCGCCCGCGTTGCGGACGATCGAGCGCCACTCGAGCGGAGCGGCGGCGTGGTCCGAACGGACCTTCCACGCGATGCCGTCCACGTCGAAGCCGGTCTTCTCCTCGATCTCGAACGGAACGCCACCGAGGAAGCCCTGCTCGATGCTCTGGAGCTGGGCGGGATCGCAGGCCAAATACCACGCCGTAGTGGATGCTTCGTCCAGCCGCGGCTCGCAGACGACCTCGAGGTTTCTGATGAACTGGAGCGAAGGCGTGGCCGTCGTGGAGCCCGGCGGAATGAGCGAGCTCACGAGCGCCTCAGCGGTACCTTCCAGGCTTGCCGGCACGAGCAGGAATCTCGGGATGAGATTCAGCGTCACCTTGCCGGCCTCGCCCTTCATCGTGCGCATGGCGAGCCGGGCCGCGGTCAGGCTCTCGAGGGACAGGGCCGCGGGCGTGAGGTCGTTCCCGTGGGCGGCGCTGAACAAGTTCTCGCCGTCGGACATGGCCGGGTTGCCGGTCACGACCGCCCACACGTTGTCCAAATGCCGACGGCGTGCGGCGCGACCGAACGAGGCCGGCAGGTCGGCGAACGCTTGCAGGTCGTCGTTGAGCAAGAGTTGTCTCGTCACCGAGAAGGCTCGAGCGTAGGTGCTGAGCCTGTATCGCTCGACGCGCTCATTGAAGCTCGCGAACGTGATCTCGGCGCCTTCCGGGACGAACTCGAGGTCCGGCGCCTCGGAGAAGCGCACGCGGCTCACCTCACGGAAGTCGCGCAGCTCCGAGGTCACCGTCCACCCGGCCGACGTATCCGGTTCGCCCTGATAGGAGGTCATCAGGATCCGCTCGAAGAGGTCACCGGCGATGCCCGGGAAGTCCGACGTGGTGTGCGTGAAGGCGGTGTTGAAGACGCGCGTGGCGGACATGCGATCGGGGTTGATGCCGACGTTCCGCAAGCACTGGGTCGCGATGTCGAGCATCGACATGCGGCCCATGTCACGCGTCGCCGGATGCGGACGCTCGAGCTTCACCCCGGCGCGCAGCGACAGCGTGTCGAGCGCGGCCGCGGCGAAGTCGCTGCGCCGATCTTGGACGTGGACCCGCGGCACGCCACCGCC
>JAZBPF010000250.1:0-16194 GCA_036351515.1 Pseudomonadales bacterium
GCCGACGGGCACGGCCCGGGCGGCAACAACCGGATCGTGAAGTACGACGCCGAGGGCAACTACCTGCTCGAGTGGGGCGAGACCGGCTATGCGCCCGGCCAGTTCCGGGAACCGCACGCGCTGGCCATGGACTCCATGGGCCGCCTGTTCGTGGCGGATCGGCACAACAACCGGATCCAGCTCTTCGACCAGGAAGGTAACCACCTCGACACCTGGCATCAGTTCGGCCGCAACAGCGGGCTCTTCATCAAGGACGACATCCTCTACGCGGTGGACTCGGAGTCGAACCGCACCTGGGGCAACCACCCGGGCTGGAAGCGCGGCATGCGCATCGGCAGCGTGGTCGACGCGTTCGTCGACTACTTCATTCCCGATCCGGAGCCGGATCCGGACAATGCCGGGACGACCTTCGCCGAAGGCGTCGCGGTCGACGCCGAGGGGGCCATCTACGGCGCCGAGGTCGGACCCAAGCGGATCGTGAAGTACACCCGACGAACCGACTGACGCCCGGGCGCGCCGGGGCGGCTCGTCACAGCCAGCGAGCGCCGATGAGCCGCACCCGGATCCCCTTCGTCCCGCTCGGCGGCTGGGTCGAGCCATCCCCTCGGCTCGAGGCTCGGCGCCGGTTCCCTGCGTGGCCCCCGGCCGGGTGGCCCTCGGAATCGCAGCCGGATGCGGCTCCCGTCCGTCCATCCTCGACGACCGCCTGCGACCCGTTCCCGTGAGTGCTCGACCGGGCGGGACAGGAGCCGGCACCGTGAACGACTGCCGAAGGCAGACGGAATCCTCCGACCCCCCGGGAGAGGCCCCCGCGCAACGCATGCACGAGCATCCAGACGATTGCGTCGTCCTGCCGGAGGACGCCGGCGCCCGGGTCCGCGAGGCCCTCGGCGTTCCCGCCACCCGACGCCCGCGGATCATGTACGTCCCCGGGCCCGGCGACGTGTACGGTTCCTTCGAGCAGTGGCGAAGCGGCCGGCACGACGAGCGTGCGCCGAAGCTCGCGTACTCGACGATGTTCTACGCCCTCGTGGCCCGCCTCGACGCGGAGGCGGCCATCGTCGGTCAGGCGGACGCGGGCGTGGTCACGGCAGATCCGCGCTTCCGCTTCCTGCCCGTGCCCCGGAAACGGCGAAGCACGCGGGGTGCCTACTATCGCTCGGAGCTGCGTCACACGCTCCTGCTCCGCCGCTATGTCCGCAGCTACCGGCCGGATGCGGTGATCGTGGGCAGCGACTTCGCCGAGGAGGCGCTCGCCCTGCTGCCCCGGGGGCCCCGGATCGTGCTGGCGGTCCACAACACCTACTGGGCCATGGGGCAGCGCCCGACCGCGGCCAGAGCGCGGCTCAAGCAGCGACTTGCCGCGCGGGGCCTGCGGCGGGCTCACGGCGCGGTCTGCGTCTCCGAGGAATGCGTGCGGCAGCTCCGGGCCCTGGCCCCCATCCCCGGCCCCTGCCTCGTGGCGACGCCGCAGCTGCTGCGCGGCTCCGCCGGGTGCCATCGGCCTCGCCGGCGCCTGGAGCAGCTCGTCTACCTTGGACGCATCGAACGCGACAAGGGGGTCTTCGATCTCGTCGCAGCCTTCGAACGAGCCCGCGCGCTGCGACCGACGTTGCGCCTGGTGTTCGCGGGCGCGGGGACGGCCGTGCCGGAACTGCAGGGCCGCATCGAGAAGAGCCCGGCCGCGGACGCCATGGAGCACGTCGGCGTCCTCGATGCCGGAGGCGTGCGGCGGCTCCTGGAAACGTCGGATCTCCTCGTGTGCCCCACGCGCTCCGCCTTCAACGAAGGCCTGGCGACCGTGGCCGTCGAGGCCGCGGCGCAGGGGGTGCCCAGCCTGCTCAGCTCCGTCGTTCCGGCGCAGGAGCTGTTGGAGAGCGCCTGCCGGACCTTCGTGGCGGACTCGGCGGACGACCTGGCCGAGCAGCTCCTCGAACTCGTCCGGGACGATGCGCAGCTGGCGCGCATGTCCGAAGCGACCCGGGCGGTGACGGACCGGCTCTTCGATCGCTCGCGGTCCTGGGGCTCGCGGCTCTACGAAGTCCTCGCCAGCCGCTGAGCGGGCCTCCACGGAACGAACGCGGACGGACAACCGACGGCATGGCCCCCGCGCCGCCCCGGCGGTATCGAGCCCGGGCGGACCCGCTGGGACAATGGGCGCCGTTCCTGCCAGCAGCCGCCGGGGCCGGGAGAACCGTTCCATGAGCAAGCCGGATTTCGTCGTCATCGGCGCGATGAAGTGCGCCACGTCCACCGTGTGCGCCTATCTCGAGGATCATCCGGACGTATTCATGCCGCGGAACTGCGAGCCGCGCTTCTTCAGCGACGACGGCAACTGGGCCCGAGGCACGGAGTGGTACGAGAGCCTGTTCCGGGAGCGGCGGGAGGAGGCCGTCTGCGGCGAGGGCTCCAACGACTACACGGCCCACGCGCTCCATCCGCACGCGGCGGAGCGCATGGCCGCCTACGGTCCCGAGCTGAAGCTGATCTACATGGTCCGGCACCCGGTCGACCGTGCGCTCTCGGCCTGGGTGCAGAACCGCGTCGATTCCGGGGACGCCTTCCCGCCCACCTTCCGGGAAGCGATCGAGGAGATGCCCGACCGCTACGTCGACCAGAGCCTCTACTGGGAGCAGCTCTCGCACTACCGCACGCACTTTCCGGACACGCAGATCCTGATCGGCTTCATGGAGGACATGAAGCGCGACCAGCAGGGCTTCTTCGACGCGCTCTGCCGCTTTCTCGGCGTCACACCGGCCGTGGAGGCGGCCCGGCCGCACCAGAACCCCTCCGCCGGCAAGCGCGTGCCGTCGCCGCTCTATTCCCGTGTGCAGGCCCTGCCCTTCATCGACATGCTGAAGGCGGCGGTGCCGGAGGGCCTGCGCAAGCGCGTGCGCGATCGGGTGCTCAGCACGCCCTCCTCCGAGGCCATGCAGATCCCGCCCGAAACCCGGGCGCGGGTCGAGGCGCAGGTGCGGGACGACGCCCGGGCGCTGCTCCGGCACTGCGGCAAGCCGCTCGACTACTGGTCCCTCGGTTGAGCGACCCCGGCGGGGCGCTCAGGCCGCCCCGGGCCGGAACAGCTCGAGATGGAGCGCCCGACAGCTCTCGTGGCCGAAGCGCGCCTCGATGACGGCACGGCCGGCGGCCCCGAGGCGCCGGCGCCGCTCCGGATCGTCGCGCAGGGCGAGGAGCGCAGCGAGGGCCCCCGCGCTGTCCTCGACGAGAACACCCGCCTCGCCGTCGACGACGTACTCCGTATGCCCGCCCACGGCCCCGCAGACCACGGGGAGCCCCGTCGCCATGGCCTCCGTGACCACGCGTCCGTGAGGCTCGACCCAGCGCGAGACGTCCGTACGGTAGAAGAAGCAGTCGAGGGAGCGCAGGAACGCCTCGGGGGGTTCCGCCCCGGCGGGCAGGATCTCGATCGACCCGTCGGGATCAGGCTCCAGGCCGAGGCTCGTGCCGCCCATGATGCGCACGCGCACCCCGGCGGCCGCGAGCTTCCGGTACAGCGCCGCGTCCTCCGGATGGTGCTTGGACGCTGTGTCCCGGCTGAGCCGACCGACCGTGAAGGGCCGGTCCACCCGCGGTGCCGGCGCCGGGCAGAAGCGCTCCGTGTCGACCGGCGACGGCAGCACCGGGCCGTCCACGCCGCTCGCGTCGCGGCACCAGGCCGCGGCGTGCGCGACCACGGTCCGGTCCCGGAGGCCCAGGGCCTCGAGCTCCTTCAGCCGGGCGTGCAGGTAGTCCGCGTGATTCATGTTGTGCACGAGCACCACGCGCTCGAAGCGCCCGTGGCCGACCCAGGATTCGATGGGAAAGTAGGTGCCACAGAAGGCCAGGACCCCGCGCCGCGGCCGCAGGCCGAGATCGGGGCGCAGGGGGCGGGTCAGGGCCGGCAGGCCGGTGTTCGCGCAGTTCCGGAAGCCCGCGGCCCAGATGCGCAGGGGCACCGCACCACGGAGCAGGCGCGCGATCCCGATACAACGGTTCTCGGAGCCGGCAGTGCGGGTGTTGAAGGGATTCACGAGATGAAGCATGGGCATCCGGGGGGGCCGTCGACCGCGCCTCAGGCCGCGCGTCGGAGCTCGGCGCGCAGAGCCGCCAGTTCCTCCTGCAGCACCGGAGCCTCGACCCCGAAATCCCGCGCGATCCGCTCGATGCGGTAGCGCCAGTCGAGGGTACGGAGCGACGCGCGATGATTGCCCGCCGCGATCTTCGGCTTCCAGTCCCGCACCGCGTCCCGGAGGACCTCGGTCCCCGCCCGGCGATCCTCCGCCGGCACCTCGAGCAGCCGATGCTCCGCGAAGAGCGTCCGGGCTTCCTCCGTGTCCGGAACGATTCCGGCGACGACGGCGCCACAGGCCAGCGCGTCGGTCCAGCGGGCGGTGAGGAAGGCGCGATCCGCCCGGGACGCGTCCATGGGATTGACGGTGTTGCTGAACGCCAGCGTGAACTTCGTGGAGGCATACCAGCTCATCATGAGCTGCTGCTGACGTTCGTGGTCCAGCTCGTAGGACGGTCGCCCGTGGAACGCGAAGCCGGCGCGGTCCGCCTCCGCGGCGGTCGCCGCGTCGTCGTCCCAGGCGGGGGGTTGCCGACCCACACGAAGGACGTCCCAGCGACGACCGGGCGCGGCGGAGCCGAGGCCGAGCACGTCGGTGCCCCAGGGCAGGCACGCGGTGGGCACCCCGGTCTTCCGTCGCCACACGTCGACGTCCTCGGAGCGGGTGACGTACAGCTGCTCCAGCCCCCGCATCCACCGCGTCCAGCGCGGGATCCACTCCCAGTGAAAGGAGTCGATCACCCAGACGGCGGTCCGGGTGGTTCCGAAGCATCGGCGCGCCGCCGCGTGCAGCGGCCCGATCTCGTAGGGCGCCCGTGCCAGGATCAGGGCGGCGCCGTCGCCCACGCGCGCCGGCCCTGCCGCCCCGACGATCTGGGCGAACTTCGAGGCTCGCGCATCGAAGGTCGCATGCTCCGCCTCGAGGACCCGAGCCGCGAGGCGCCCGAGGTAGGTCACCGGCGCCCAACCCTGTCCGCGCGGCAGGCTCGAGACGATCCTCAAGCGTTTCTCCTGCGGCGCTGTTCCAGGGACGCAAGGCTACCGGTCCGACGCCGGACACGGGAGGCGGACCGACGACCTGCAGCCCATGCCCGTCGACCGGAGCCCCGAGCGCGTCCGGGTCGGGAGGGGCCGGCCGCCCTTCCCGGCCAACGACCTGCCGGACGACCGCCCGAAGCCCGCCGCGTCCGGATCCCGGACCGGGCCACCGACGCGAGGCCGCTCGTCGCCGAGCGCGTGGAGCGCGTCGCCGGACCCGTTGCTGCCGCCCCGCGCCTCGCTAGGCTTTCCCGCAGGCAGGAGGGAACGGAGCCTCGGCGGCTCCCGGCGCGCTGCGCGGCACGAGCATCCGTGGCGCCCCTCCCCGGAACCCTCCCCCGCCCCTGCGCCGTGCTCCGGACGGCGACCCGAACGGAGGCGGATCGCACGAACCCTCGCTGCCGGTCGACCCAGGCGAGGGGCCGGAATCCAGCAGGCTCCGCACCCGGGCACCGTCGGTGTACGAGGCCGCGGCATCCCGCCGGTGGGCGACGGGAACGAGTAGCGCGGCGCCTTAGGGCGTCCTCACCGCGAGAGCGATCCATGGCACAGCACTGGCAGGTGTTCGCCGGTTCGGACGGGCTGCGTGCGCTGACTCCGGCGTGGGAGGCCCTGGCCGTGCGCGCCGGGACCAGCTTCCTGCACCATCCCGCCTGGTACGGCGCGCAGCTCGCGACGACGCCCGCCTCCGACGACGACACCCTGTTCTTCGCGCGCCACGAGGGAGACCGCCTGGTCGCCGTGGTGCCAGCGGTCTTCACGGCCGAGGCCAGGGACGACCGCCTGCCCCTGGACGTTCACTTCGCATGCTGGGAACTCGCCTATCACAGCGAGATGGGGCTCCGGGACGCGACCGTCGATCCGTCCCTGGTCCGGGCCGAGCTGGTCGATTCCCTGCGCGAGGCCTTCGACGAGCGGGCGCCCGCGGACCTGGTCCGCTTCCGCAATCTTCCTGCGTCCTCGCGACTCCTCACGGCAGCCCGCCGAGCGCCGGCCTGGTACACGCTGCCGAGCCACGGCTCCAAGTACCTCGACACCTCCGCGTCCCACGATGCGCTCATGGCGCGCTACTCGGGCAAGTACCGACGCAACCTGCGCCGGAAGCTCACGAAGCTGGAGAGCCTCGGCCACTCTCGCGTGGAGCTGGTCACCCGGGAGCCGGAACTCGGGCGGGCCTTCGAGGCCTTCCTCGAGGTGGAGTCGTCGGGCTGGAAGGGCGAGCGCGGCACGTCCATCGCACGGCAGCCGGCGCAGCGCGCCTACTACGAGCACCTGCTCGCGGGGCTGGCCCGCACCGGGCACGCCCTGATCACGCTGCTGTGGCTCGACGACCGCTGCATCGCCGGCCAGTTCGCCGTGCGGGCAGGCCGCACGGTCCATCTGCTCCGCATCGGCTACGACGAATCGCTCGCCGCGGTGAGTCCGGGCGCCCTCCTCCTCGACGCGCTGCTCCAGCACGCCTGCGCCTGTGACGGCGTCGACCGGGTCAGCTTCGTCACGGGGATCGGCTGGATGGACGCCTGGAAGCCGGAGGTGGAACCGGTAGAGAACGTCTACGCCTTCGGGCGATCGCTCAAGGGCCGCTATCTGCAGACGGCCATCCTCGCACACGGGTATCTGAAGGCCCGCACCGGGCCAGGGACGGCGGACACGGCGGCATGAACATACTCGGCATCAACTACGCCTTCCACGACTCGAGCGCGTGCGTTCTCCGGGATGGACGCATCGAGGTCGCGATCGAGGAGGAGCGGCTCACGCGAGAGAAGCACACTCGCGAGTTCCCGCATCACGCGATCACCCGTTGCCTCGAGTTCGCGGGCCTCACGCCCGGCGACGTCGACCGGGTGGCCTTCTCGATCCGGCCGTCCCTGCACGCGGGACGCAAGGTCGCCTACGCGCTCCGCCACGCCCATCGATCGGTCCCGTTCCTGAAGCACGAGTTCCTCTGGTCCTTCTTCCGCCAGCGCACGGTCGAGAAGTGGATCCACGCCACCTGGGGCGATGCCCGTCGCGCGCCCCCGATCGACTGGGTGCCGCACCACCTCGCGCACGCCGTCGGCTCCTTCCTGGTCTCTCCGTGGGAGGAGGCGGCCCTGCTGTCCCTGGACGGCTCCGGTGAATGGGCGACGTCCCTGCTCGGCCACGGTCGGGGCACCGGCTTCGAGACCTATGCGCAGTCGTTCTTCCCGCACTCCCTCGGCTCCGTGTACGAGGCCGTCACCGCCTTCTGCGGCTTCAAGCCCATGTACGACGAGGGCAAGACCATGGGGCTCGCGCCCCTGGGGGATCCGGAACGCTTCCACCGGGAGGCCTCGCGCATCGTCCGGGTGACCGGCGACGGTCGCATCGAGGTCGATCTGGACTACTTCGGCTTCCAGTTCTGGGAGCACCGCTACTGCAGCCCGCGCTTCCTCGAGACCTTCGGCACACCGCGGGAACCCGGCGCCCCGTTCGAGCAGCATCATCTCGACGTCGCGGCGGCCTTCCAGCGCGTCCTGGAGGAAGCGGCCCTCGGCCTGTGCCGGGTCCTGCGGGAGAGAACGCAGGCCCGCCATCTCGTGGTGGCGGGCGGCGTCGCACTCAACAGCGTGATGAACGGGCGCATCCTCCGGGAGGCGGGCTTCGACGATCTCTACGTCATGCCGGCCGCAGGCGACAACGGCACGGCCATCGGCGCCGCGAGCTACAGCTGGTGCATCGAGGCGGGGCAGCCGCGGCCGCAGGTGCACGACGACCCCTACCTGGGGACCCGCTACGACGACGCGGCGATCCGCCGCACGCTCCGCGCCAGCAAGCTCGACGCTACATGCCACGAGGACATCGAGGCGGAGACCGCGCGGCTCCTCCGCGCCGGCCGCATCGTCGGCTGGTTCCAGGGTGCCATGGAGATCGGACCGCGGGCGCTGGGCAATCGGAGCATCCTCGCCGACCCCACGCGACCGGACATGAAGGACCGCATCAACGCCGAGGTGAAGCACCGGGAGGCCTTCCGTCCCTTCGCGCCGGCGGTGGTCGTGGAACGGGCCCGGGAATTCTTCGACATCGAGGTCGAGGCACCCTTCATGCTGAAGGTCTGCGACGTCCTCCCCGGGAAGCGGGCACAGCTTCCCGCGATCACGCACGTGGACGGCAGCGCCCGGCTCCAGACCGTGCGCCGGGAGACGAATCCGAGATTCCACCGCCTCCTCGAGTGCTTCGGCGAAGCGAGCGGCGTGCCCGTGCTGCTCAACACGAGCTTCAACGTCATGGGCGAACCGATCGTCGAGACACCGGTGGACGCGATCCGGTGCTTCTTCTCGACGGGCCTCGACGACCTCGTCCTCGGCAACCACGTGCTAAGCAAGCCGGACCGTCGCGGCCGCTGCGGTACGGGGGGCGACGCCCCGTGACTGAGGCGCCGCTCACCGGAAACGACTGTCCGGGTACCGGAGACGACCGACCGTCCGCCCGGCGCCCACGGACCCGCGCGACCCCGCGACCATCGGGCCTCGAGCGCGGGCTCGCAGAGACTCCCGGAGTCCCGGGGCCGCGACGCCCTTTGGGAGTAGCCGAGGCGAGTCTCCCGTGACGGAACACGCAGACGTGAATGGAACACCGACGCCGGACCGCGCACCGCTTGCGACGCCGGAGGTCCCCGCGCCTCCTTACGTCCTGCGGAAAGCGCCTCCAGTGTCCGGAACGCCATTCCTCGCGCTGGCTCCCCCGCGGACACGCACGCTGCACGGGGAACCGCTCGAGGAGACCGTAGCCCTGCGCTACGAGCTCGAGGGCGACGTCGACCCCGAGCGCCTGCGCGCCGCGCTCCACGATCTACTGATCGAACGAACGGGTCTCTGCCGCGACCTGGTCGCGAACGGCCAGGCGGTGCTCGCCCTCGAAGTCGTCGACCTGTCCCGGGCGACGGAGGCCGTCCGCACCACTGTCGGCAGGAGCCGGGAGGTGCAGCTCCGCGAGCGGGTCGCGCGGGTCGTCGAACCCGGCGTGCCGCCGCTCCTGAGCGCGACCCTGGTCCTGGAGGACGACGATCCGGCCACGCTCCTGCTCGTGGGCCATCGCCGGATCCTCGACGAGACGAGCGCGGGGCAGTTTCCGGAACTGCTCTCCGCCGCCTGCGAGCGCTCCGGAGCCGCCGGAGCGGAGGCGCACGGCGCGGAGTACTGGACCTACGCGGACCATCTCTTCAGCGAAGCGCTCCCGGAGAACGGGGCGCGCCGGCACGCCGCCCTGGCGCGCTGGAGCGAGGCGCTGGAGGGGGCACCGCCGCCCCTGGACCTGCCGACCGACCATCCGCGGCCCGCCCTGCGCCAGGCGCTCGCCGAATCCGTCGACGCCCGCCTCGCACCCGCGGAGCTCGCTGCGCTGCGCGAGGCGGCCTCCCGCGTCGGGGTCTCGCTGCACGCCCTCCTGCTCGCCTGCTGGGCCCTGGTCCTGCGCCGCTGGTCCGGACAGCACGAGCTCACCGTGGGCACCCAGCTCGACCTGCGCCCGGATCCGCGCCTGCGCGACGCCATCGGGGCCTTCGGCAGCGCGCTGCCGATCCGCCTGGAGCTCGACGATCGTCTCACGCTCGAGGAGCTCCTCCGCCAGAGCGCAGCGCAGCTCTCCGCCGCCGTCGCCCGCGGCCCGGTCGATCCCGACGCGCTCGTGGAGCGCCTCGACGCCGCCCGCGACGCCTCCATGACCCCCCTGTTCCAGACGCTCCTGATCCACGAGGAGTCGCCGGAGCCGGCCCCACGCGGAGGCCTCGCGCTGCGACGGGTCCTGCAGCCCCCGGCCGCGGTGCCGACGGATCTGGTGCTGCACAGCTGTGCGAGTGGACGCGGACTGGCGCTCCAGCTGAGCTGCGATCTCGGGCTCTTCACGACCGCGTCCGCGAGGAGCCTGATCCGGCAGCTGGCGGCCCTGCTGCGCCAGCTGCCTGCGAGGATGGACGCGGAGCTGCCCTCGCTGGAGCTGCGGGACACCGAGGAGCGCGCCTGGCAACGGCTACAGAACCGGACGACGCAGCCGCTCCCGGCGGCGGCGACCGTCCTGGACTTCCTCGAAGAGGAGCTCCGGAGCGCTCCTGCAACACCAGCGGTGAGCGACGTCGAGGGCGAGCTCTCCCGCGGCGAGCTCGAGGAGCTCGTCCTCCGGCAGGTGCGCTCCCTGGTCGCCGCCGGGGTGGGGCCGGGAACGCTCGTGGGCATCTGTCTGCAGCGCTCGCGCTGGATGATCGTCTCCACGCTGGCGATCCTGCGGGCGGGAGCCGCTTTCGTGCCGCTGGATCCGGCCTTTCCGCGGCACCGGCTCGCCTACATGGTCGAGCATTCCCGCATCGAGCACGTGGTCGCGGAACCGGCCACGCGGGACCGCCTGCCGGCGGGCCCCCGGGTCCACGATGCCCGCGCGCTGGCCGCGGGCACGGGCGACGCGGCGGACGAAACGCCCGCGCGCTCCGTCCGCCGCGAAGATCTCGCCTACGTGATCTACACCTCGGGCTCCACGGGGCGCCCGAAGGGCGTCTCCGTCCCCCACGGCGCCCTGCTCAACTTCCTGCTGGCCATGCGCCGCGTTCCCGGCCTCGGCGCCGGAGACGTGCTCGTGGCGGTCACGACGCTCAGCTTCGACATCTCCGTGCTCGAGCTCTTCCTGCCGCTGCTCGTCGGCGCCCGCTGCGTGATCGCCACGGAGGAGGACACGCGGGATCCCCGCCGGCTCTCGTCGCTGCTGCGCAGCTCGGGCGCGACGGCCCTTCAGGCCACGCCCAGCCGCTGGCGCCTGCTGCTCGAGGCGGAGCACGCCTTCGAACCCGGATTCCTGGGTCTGTGCGGCGGTGAGCCGCTACCGAAGGACCTCGCGCGCAAGCTGCTAGCCCAGGGCGTCCGCCTCTGGAACCTCTACGGGCCTACGGAAACCACGATCTGGTCCAGCGTCGATCGGGTGACGGATCCGGGCCACATCACCATCGGGCGCCCGATCGCGAACACGGCCTTCTACGTGGTCGATGAACACGGGGGACGCTGTCCCGTCGGCGTCCCCGGGGAGCTCTGCATCGGGGGCCGCGGGGTCGCCGCCGGCTATCTGCACGCCGAGGCGCTCACGGGGGAGCGCTTCGTGCCCGACCCCTTCGGCGAGGGCGAGCACCCCGCGCCCGCGGGCGGCCGGATGTACCGCACCGGGGATCGCGTGCGCATGCTGCCGGACGGCCGCTACGAGCACCTCGGGCGCCTGGACGATCAGGTGAAGTTGCGGGGCCACCGCATCGAGCTCGGGGAGATCGAGGCCACGATCCTCGCCGAGGGGCTCGCGGCCGAATGCGCGGCCCTGGTCGCTGGGCGCGCCCCCGATGGCGAGCGCCTCGTGGTCTGCCTGGTCGACGGCCGACTCGACTCCACCGTCGAGCTCCGCCAGCGCCTGGCCGAGCGCCTGCCCGCCTACATGGTGCCCCAGGCCTTCGTTCCGGTGCCCGCCCTGCCGAGGACCCCGAACGGGAAGCTGGACCGGCGCCGGCTGCCGGAGCTGCTGACGGGGGCCCCCGAATCCAGTGTGACCCCCCTGCCCCGGCGCACGCGCGCCATGGAGATCCGGGTGGCGCACGCCTTCGCGAGCGCACTCGAGCTCCGCGAGGTCTCCCTCGACGACGACTTCTTCGAGCTCGGCGGCCATTCGCTGCTCGCCCTGAAGGTCGCCGACGATCTGGAGAACCAGACCGGCCTCCCCGTCCCCGTGGGGCTGCTCTTCGAGCATCCGACCGCGCGGGGTCTCGCGAGCCAGCTCGAAGCGGACGCGTCGACCGGAACGCGCCCGATCCTGCTCTCCGGCGACGAGGGCAAGCCTCCGCTCTTCCTCATCGCCGGGATCCACATCTACCGGCCGCTCGCACGCCGACTCGGCGACGCCTGGACGGTCTACGGCACCTACGTGGACGTGGAGCTCCCCTTTTCCCGCGCCGAGCATCCGACGGCGCGCATCCCCGAGCTGGTCGAGGCCTATCTCGCCGTCATCCGCTCGACGCAGCCGGAGGGGCCCTACCGGCTCGCCGGCTTCTCCTTCGGCGGTGTCCTCGCCTACGAGATCGCGGCGGCCCTGCGTGCCACGGGCGCCGCAGTGGAATTCGTCGGCCTCATCGACGCCTACCTCCCGAGCCGGCGACGCAGCCTGGGCACGGCCCTGCGCGGCTGGACGAAGCTCGGTCCGGCGACCCTGGCGCGACTCGCGCTCGCGAAGTTCCGGAACGGGTCCGGTCGCGCGCTGACGGCCGCGCCCCTCCGGTCGCGACCGACGGAGGGTCTGGCGCAGGAGCTCGAGGTGCTGGATGCCCTGCGCCTGAGCCGCTTCAACGAAGCGGTTGCGGCGCACGCGGACCAGCTGCGCACCCTGGACGCACCGGTCACGCTGGTCCTCGCCACGCGACGTCTCGCGGAGGCAGCCGGGCAGGACCCGCTCGGCGGTTGGGGGGCCCTGGCGCCGCGCCTGGAGGTCCGGAGCCTGGACGGTCACCATCGCGACCTGGTCGACGAACCGCTCGCCGCGGAGCTCGCGGCCCTCCTGCGTCGGGCCATGACCCGATCCGGGGCCGCCGCGCAGCCCCCAGGAACCGCCGGGGCCTCCTGACGGACCGGCGGCGGCCGCCCCTGCGTGCCCGGTGACAGGATCGCGGCCTCAGCGACCGGCGAGGCGGCGCAGCGCCTGCCGCGCCACGAGGAGCAGGAAGCGGGAGTTGGTGACGAGGTAGCGCTTCCAGAGGCGGCGCGGCTCCTGCGCGAGGCGGTACGCCCATTCGAGGCCGAGGCGCTGGACCAGCGCCGGCGCCCGGCTCCGGAGCCCGGCGAGCACGTCGAAGGTCCCGCCGACGCCGATGGCGAGGCGCACCCCGAGCCGATCCCACTGTCCCTCGATGAACTGCTCCTGCCGCGGTACGCCCATGCCCACGAAGAGCAGGTCCGTGCCTGCCTCCCGGATCGCATCGGCCCGCGCCGGGGCCTCCCGCGCATCGAAGTAGCCGTCCTCGACGCAGGACAGCTCGAGGCCGGGACATTCCGCCCGGAGCCGTGCGGCCACGGCCTGCACCACCGAATCCTGTGCGCCCAGGAGGCCGACGCGCAGGCCGCGGGTTGCCGCTTCCCGCGAGAGCGCGAGCACGAGGTCGACCCCTGCCACCCGTTCGGGGATGCGGCCACCGAAGAGCGGCGCACACCAGACGAGGGGCTGGCCGTCCGCGACCACGAAGGCGGAACGCGTCACGAAGCGGCGCAGCGCGGGGTCGCCCCGCATCATCATGAGGATCGCGACGTTGACCGTGCTGAGCCAGCCGGAGCGGCCCTCCTCGATCCAGCGCACGCAGCGCTCGACGGTCTCCTCGAAGCCGAGAGCGTCGAAGTCCGCTCCGAGGATGGACACCTTCCCGTTCACAGCCAGGACCGCGTTTCCAGCAGCGCGTCGACGAGGAACTTGGTGGCCCAGTTGGGGAAGGTGAACGGTGAGTACGGGCCCCAGATCGGGGACGATCCCGGCACGGCACCGCGGATGCGGGCGTCGGCCGCGCCGAGATGCTGATGGCGCATGACGAAGCGGGTCGCCGCGCAGGCGGCCGCGCGGAAGTCCTCGCGGCCCGTCGCGCGATGGAGCTTCGCCCAGATGATCGCCATCTGGACGTTGCCCGTCAGGCAGCAGAAGTCCGGGGTCGGCCGTCCGCGCACGTCGATGCGGCCCGGAAGCCAGCCGTCGTCCCGCAGGTGCGTGAGCACGGCGTCGGCGCCGCGGATCGCGCTCGAACGCCAGGCCTCGGAGTCGGCGATCACGCCCGACTCCCAGAGGCCACGGATGGCGTAGGCGATCGTGTGGGTGAAGGCGGCCTCGCCGGGGCGGAAGGCGACCTGGTCGAACCAGCCGTCCCGCTGCTGGGAGACGGCCCAGTCCAGGTTGGCGGCCGCGACCCGGGCCCGGTCGTCCTCGGGGCGGACCCGGTGCAGGCGGAGCAGGGCCCAGGCGGTTCTCGCGTTGTAGACGTGCGGGACGTCGCGGAAGGTGCTGCGCGTCCAGCGCCCTTCCTCGTCGGCAACCCGCACGAGCCAGTCTCCGGCGCGGCAGGCGGCGTCCAGGAACCCCGTCTCGCCCGTCTCCTCGAAGGCTCGGACGAGCCCGAAGAGGTCCTGCCCCGTGTCGAACACGATGCCCTGCCCCGGACGGTAGGAAGGATTGGAGAAGGAGCCGTCGGCGTTCTGGACGCTGCAGAGCCACCGCACCATGCGCAGGGCCCGCGCCCGGAAGGCCTCGTCCCCGAGTTCCCTCGCGAGCCGGAAGAAAGTGCATGCGATGTAGCCGGTAGTCTCCACGTAGGAGGGTCGCCAGCCCCCCCGGATGCTGAAGCCGTAGCTGACGCCGTCGTCCGGCGAAGCATCCTGCGCGCGGCACAGCCAGCGTATGCCCTCCTGGAGGTGGAGGTCCGCGTCGGCGACGTCGCCCCGGACGCGCCGCAGATCGTCCATGGCAAGGCGGAGGAACGGCAAGAAGCTCGGCGTCATGAGCACTCCACGGCAGAGCGGGCGTGAGCGCGGCCCGGCTGGATCGGCAGCCCGGAAGCGTCCCGCGGTCGAGGCGGCCCCGTGTACGGGAAGCCGGAACGGGCGGCGACACGGGACAGCAGCGCGCCGCCTGGGGACCTGCCGGGCCCGTCGCGGAAGCTCGCTGCGGCGCGGGGACGCAGCGAACCCGAGATGCGCAGGGAGCGCAAGCTCCTCCTGACGGGACGGGGCTCCCGCCGCGCGAGCTGCACGTGTGGGTCTTGCGGCACACCCCTCGCTCCGGGGCGGCCATGCCCCGGAGCGAGGAGCCGGGAGGGGTACGCTGCGCTCAGGCGCTGCGGCGCAGCTTCTCGCCGGGCTCGAAGAAGTCGAAGTCCTCGGGGTCGGGCATGCGCGTGCGCTGCCAGAACTCCAGCAGCGTGAAGGGCCAGTTCTGGGTCACGCGGCCCTTCGCGTTCTTGTACCAGCTGTTCACGTTCGGCGCGCCCCAGGCCATCCGTTCGTTGGCGGCGTCGATGCTGGCGTTGTAGGCATCGTGGACGTCCTGCTTCACGGCCATGGCGCCGTGGCCGTCCTTCGTCAGGAGTGCGAGGCAGCCGAGGATGTAGCGCAGCTCGCATTCGGAGAAGAAGACGATGGAGCCGTTCACGACGATGTTCGTGTTCGGGCCGTACATCATGAAGAAGTTCGGATAGCCCGGGACCGACACGCCTAGATAGGCGCGGGGATCCCCGTCCCAGTGGTCCTGCAGGTTCACGCCGTTGGCGCCGACGATCTCCATGGGCCAGGCGATGCGGCTCGCGTGAAAGCCGGTGGCGTAGACGATCACGTCGAAGTCGTGATGCTCACCCGCGTCCGTCGTGAGCCCGGTCTCGTCGATCTCGGTCACGCGGTCCGTGACGATCGCGACGTTCTCGCGCTGGATCGCCTGGTACCAGGTGCCGTTGTCCACGAGCATGCGCTTGCCGGCCGGCGGGTAGTGCGGGGTGACCTTCTCGATCAGGTCGGGCCGGTCCGCCAGCGCCGTCTGGATGTACCCGATCAGCATCTGCCGGAGTTCGTCGTTGGCCCGGCTGACGGCCTCGTCCGTGTCGTCGAAGCCCTCCTCCCGGCGCACCATCTCCAGCAGGCCCTCGCTCGTGCGCCAGAACTGCAGGAAGCGCCACCACTTCGCGTAGAACGGCACGTGGTTCAGGAGCCAGTGCTTCCCGGACGGAATCTCGTCCATGTACTCCTCGCGCGGCGTCACCCAGGGCGGCGTGCGCTGGAAGACCGTGACCTGCGCGGCCTCCTTCGCGATCTGCGGAACGAACTGGAAGGCGCTCGCCCCGGTGCCGATCACGCCCACGCGCTTACCGGCGAGATCGACCTCATGGTTCCAGCGCGCGGAGTGCCAGGTGGGCCCGGAGAAGCGGTCCATGCCCGGAAGCTCGGGATACCTCGGCCGATTCAGCTGGCCGGTCGCCGAGATCATGGCATTCGCGGTGAGGGTCTCCTCCGCGCCGTCCCTGCCGACGACCGAGACGCCCCAGGTGCAGGTGGCCGGGTCGAAGACGGCGCGCTTCACCTCGGTCTCGAAGC